>NZ_JASUTP010000011.1:0-40579 GCF_030445475.1 Thermodesulfobacterium sp.
AATATCCAAAATACTCATCCTGTTTAACTCTTCTAAGGAATATCCGGTAAGTTCTAAGAAAAACTTATTAGCATAAACTATGTTTTCCTGATAAATCAGCACCCCTACCGAAGGAGCCTCTAAAATAGCCTCGGCGATATCTTTTAAATGAACCTCTTTTTCATTTACAACCATGAAACCTCCTATTTACTTCTTTAAACCTATCCTTCATCTATTCTTTAATGTACTCTTTCTTGAAAATTTTGTAAACATTTAAGCAGAAAAACTAATGAACCAATCAAGATAGATGGTGCAATTTCTTAAATCGATGATATAATACACCTGTGTTTCTAAAGAAAATAGAAATCTACGGTTTTAAGTCCTTCCCTTATAAAGTTACCATTCCATTTTCACCAGGAATTACAGGGATAGTAGGGCCAAACGGAGCTGGAAAAAGTAACGTCCTTGATGCAATTAAATGGGTCTTAGGGGAACAAAGTCCTAAAAAACTCAGGGTTAAAGAGCTTTCAGACCTTATCTTCGCAGGTAATGAAGACAAAAAAAAGGTGGATTTTGCTGAAGTAAGGATGACCATAAACCATGACCCTCCAGTATGGGAAAAATACAAAGATTTTCCGGAGGTAGTCATTACCAGAAGATTTTACCGAAACGGAGAAAGTGAATTTTTTATTAATCAAAAGCCTTGCCGACTTAAAGACATCCAGTTTTTGTTTTTAGAATTAGGGATCAACACCCAATCTTATAGTATCATAGACCAGGGAGAAGTATCTAAGTTTATAGAACTTTCACCTAAAGAAAGAAGAATATTTTTAGAAGACTTGGCAGGGGTTTCTAAGTTTAAAATCACCGAAGAAGAAACCAAAAAAAACCTAAAACTTACTGAAGAAAACCTAATCAGATTAAACGATGTGTTAAAGGAGGTAGAAAATCAATATCATCATCTTAAAAAACAAGCTGAAGAAGCCAAACAATACCTTAATCTTAAACAAAGGTTAGAAAAACTAATAGCAGAAAAAAACCTATATCTTTGGAAAAAAAACCATCAAGAAAAAAAGGAAATAGAAACTAACATCTTAGGTTTAAAAGAAGAAATCTCTCAAACGGAAAAACAAATAGAAGTTTTAGAAACCGAAGAGCACGTTCTTTCTCAAAAACTTTTAGGTTTAGAAAATACCATAAGAAGCTTGAGAGAAGAGCTTGAAAGTAAAGAAAAAATCTATAAAGACTGGGAAGTAAGATTTGGCAACCTACTAAGAGAAGAAAGAGACCTTGTGCATAGGATTGACAAAGAAAAAGTAAAAGAAGAAACTGAAAAAAGGCAGTTAGAAGCCTTAGATAAAGAAAATCATAACATAGAAGAAACCCTAAACAAACTAAAAAACCAGGCAGAAAAATTAAAAACTCAGTTAGAAAAACTCAAAACTCAAAAAGAAACACTTAAAAACCTGTATGAAGAAAAACTATCTGAATTTAAAACACAGGAAGAAACTTTTTTCCGGTTGCAAAAAGAGGTAGAAAAATTTAACGAAAAAAAACATCTTCTTGAGAGAGAAATTCAAAATTTAACCAGAGAAAAAGAATCCGCTAAAAAGTTTTATCAAAATTTAAAGTTAGAAAAAGAAAAATTAGAAAAAGAAAGTACTTTATGGAATAATTTAATCGATGAAAAAGAGCAAAAACTAAAAAAATTAACCAACGAAGAAGAACTTCTATCTAAAGAAATAGAAAAACTCATACAAAAATCCAACCAGCTAAAACTTGCTGCCGAAAACTTAAAGGGAGAAAAAAAATCTATAGAAGAAAGAATTTTATTAATCAACAGGTTATTACCTAACAAAGATAAAAACTCTTTTAAAAACTTACCCTTTCATGTTGATTTTTTGCCAAATTTTTTGAATGTAAAAGAAAAGGAAGATTTGGACTTATTAGAAATAGTGTTTAAAGAAGATCTAAACGCTCTTTTAATAGAGGGAATCCCTCATATCAAAACAATCTCAGGATACGTAAAAGAAAATACCCCCCTTTTCCTTAAAAATCCAGAGTTTATAAGGTTTTTTGAAATAAAAAAAGAGGGAGAGCTTACAGAAGCACTTTTAGAAAGTTATGCCAAAAATCCTCGTTTTATCTATGTTAAAAAAGAAGGTTTACTTTTTACTCCATTTGGGTTTATTTATGTTTTAAAGAAAAAAAATGAAGGTAAGATTCGTCTTCAAAAGGAATTAGAAGAACTTTATCAAGCAAAAATACAGGTTGAAGATAGACTTAAAGCCTTAACGTTAGAAGAACAAAATCTAAAAGAAAGGTTATCTTCTTATCAAACTAAACGCAATCAATTTTTAAATGAAATAAAAAAGCTAAAAGCTGAGATAGAAAACATACAAAAACAAAAACAAAATTTTCAACTTTCATGGGTAAAAATCGAAGAAAAAGAAAGCAATGTTAAAGAAAGACTGAATCAAATCAGTCAAGAGATTAATAGACTTAACCAGGAAAAAGAAGAAATTGAAAATCAGTTCCATCTCGTTAAAAATGAATTAGAAAAAAATAAAGAAACCTATCAAAAAACCAAGGCAGAAATAACTGGTTTAGAAAAACAAATTAAAGACATAGAAACTTCGTTAAACAAACTTCTCCAAGAAACAATCCAAATAAAAACCAAAAGAGATAGCCTTTTACAAAGAAAAACAGAGATTCAAAAACAGACTGAAAAACTAAAAAATAATCTAAAAACATATCAAAATTCTATAGACCTCCTTCAACAACAACTCCTACATATAAAAGAAAGATTAAAAGAAGTCAGAGAAAAAAAAGATTCTTATTTAAAAGAGATAGAAGGTTTAAAAAAAGATTTAGACAAAGTTAATCAACAAAAAATTGAAGTAGAAAAAAACTTACGTTCTTTAGAGCAACAAAAAAAACAAAAAGAAAAAGAGATTAAGAACTTAGAAACCCAAATCTATAACTTGGAAATAAGGCTTACTGAGAAAAAACTTTTGTTAGAAAATCTAAAACAAGCTTTAGAAGGAGTAGAGTTTGATCCCTTTTCTCTTGAAAATGAAGAATTAGATAATAAAATAGATTTAAATCTTTTAGAAAAAGAAATTCAAAAGTTAAAAGAAGATTTAAAAAATTTTCAAGAGATAAATTTAGCCAGTATCAAAGAATTTGAAGTAATTTCTGAAAGATACCATCAACTTCTTAATCAAAAAGAAGATTTAGAAAAAGGAATCGCAAAACTTCAAGAAATTCTCGAAAATCTCAAACAGCTTTCTAAGGAAAAAATCCAAACTACTTTACAAGAAGTAAACCAAAAGCTCTCTGAAATTTTTTCCCTGATTTTTAAGGGAGGAGATGCTCAACTTATCTTTAATGGAGATGACCTTTTAACCGCGGGACTTGATTTTCAAGTTAAAATACCAGGAAAAAACATAAAACATCTAAACATGCTTTCCGGAGGGGAAAAAGCTCTGTGTGTATTGGCAATTTTGATAGCTTTTTATCTGGTAAAACCAGGACCATTCTGTATTTTTGACGAGGTGGATGCACCACTTGACGAAAAAAATTCTCTTAAATTCATCAGGTTATTAAATCTTATAAAGAAAAATTCTCAAATTATCCTTGTAACCCATAATCCTAACGTGATGAAAGAAGTAGATACCCTATTAGGGGTAACCATGGAAGAAAGGGGAATTTCTAAGGTTTTTATCATAAAACCCTTTGAAAGGGTTAACGAAGATAGGTATCAAGAAGATTGGTTAAAGCATGCTCAGAGATAAGAGAAGTTAAAGTTTCTCTATCTTTCATAGGCATTTCGATAAATTTTACCCCAAATTCTGTGTTAAACCTTTCGGTTTTTACCCACCTAATTTCTGCTTTACATTTGATAGAACTTTTCCATTTTATCAATAAGTTGATAATATCTCCTTCATACAAAGGTATATCTCTATCAGTTTTTAGGCGAGCACCTTCTATGCTTAAATCTAAAATCTCTACCGGAAAAACCTGCCCTTTCTCTGTAGCAACCTTACCCTCCAAACGAATCTTATAGCGGGTATAATACCTTTTATCTTTTTCATACATAAAAAACTCTTTTCAGTTTTTTTGCAGGTCTTCTATATAACGCAAGACGACTTTAAGCCTATCCATAAGCTCTTGATAGGTTCCTCTTTCTTTTTCCACTACCTCCTTAGGTGCTTTTTCTAAAAATTCCTGGTTGTTAAGTTTTTTTTCTATTTGTTTTAACTTAGACTCAAGTTTTTCCTTTTCTTTGGTTAACCTTTGCAACTCTTTTTCTAAATCTATAAGGTTTTCTAAGTTTATTAAAACTTCCCCTTTAGATAAAATATAGGATACTTCTCCTTTACTTTTAATATGTTGTTTTACGCCCTCGATTTTCTTTACCTTAGCCAAAAACTCTATTACCTCTTTTTCTTGAGATAAAAGATTTAAATATTGATCTTCAGAACAATGATAAAAAACTTCTAGATCTGTCTTAGCCGTAAGACCGTATTCTGCTTTAATATTTCTTATCCCAACCGTTAATTCCTGTAAAAGTTGAACTCTTTTTTCTGCCAACTCATCTATCAAATCTTCTTTAAAAACAGGGTAATTAGTTTTTATTATATGTTCTGTATCTTTTTTTGGCAAGTGAGCCCAAATCTCTTCAGTAACAAAGGGAATAAAAGGATGAAGTAATTTTAGACAAGTAGTTAAAACCTCTAACAATACCTTTTGCGTTTGAAGTTTTGTTTCTTCTTTTTTAAGGTAAACTTTGGCTACTTCTAAAAACCAATCGCAAAATTTACCCCAGAAAAAGTGATAAACCTCCATAGCTGCCTGATCAAACTCAAATTCTTCCAGTTTTTCTCTGACCTTTTTAACCGTTCTCTGAAGTTCAGAAAGTATCCATTTGTGCCACAAAGGGAGTTTTGAAGGTTCTATTTCTACTTCAGCGGACTCTCTTTCAATGTTCATAAGGACAAACCTACTTGCGTTCCATATCTTGTTGATAAAGTGTTTAAACCCCTCAATCCTTGCCTCAGAAAGCTTTATATCCCTACCTTGAGCAGCAAGGGCTATCAGGGTAAACCTTAGGGCATCTGCCCCATATTTTTCTATCATTAACAAGGGGTCTATCACATTCCCCCTGCTTTTACTCATCTTTTGACCTTTTTCATCCCTAACCAAAGCATGTATGTAAACTTTTTGAAAAGGTATCTGACCCATAAAATGAATTCCCATCATAATCATACGAGCTACCCAAAAGAAAATGATATCAAAACTGGTAACCAAGACAGAGGTTGGATAAAAAGTGGTTAAAGTTTCTGTTTTTTCAGGCCATCCCATCGTAGAAAAAGGCCAGAGAGCTGAAGAAAACCAGGTATCAAGCACATCTTCATCTTGATAAACCTTTTCAGAATTACAAACAGGACATTTTTCTACGAGTTCTTCCTTACTGACGATGGTTTCCCCACAGTCTTTACAATACCACACAGGTATACGATGTCCCCACCATATTTGACGAGAGATACACCAATCTCTTATGTTTCTCATCCAATCAAAATAAAGATTCGTCCAGTTTTCTGGTATAAACTTTATAAACCCATACTCTACAGCTGCTATAGCAGGTTGAGCCAAAGGTTTGGTAGCCACAAACCACTGTTTAGAAACCAAAGGCTCTATTACCGTATCACATCTATAACAGTGTCCTAGTATAAGCTTATAATCTTCCTCTTTTTCAAGAAACCCCTGAGTTTTTAAATCCTCCAATACCTTTTTTCTCGCTTCATATCTTTCTAGTCCTTTATAAGGCCCAGCTTCTTCTGTCATAAAACCATCTTCACCTATTACCTTTATTAAAGGCAGGTTGTGTCTTTTTGCCATTTCAAAGTCAGCAAAATCATGAGCTGGAGTAACCTTTACCGCACCTGTTCCAAATTCAGGGTCTACTGCCTTGTCTGCTATTATCGGTATTTTTCTTTTTATTAAAGGAAGAACCAAAAACTTACCGATTAATCCTTTATATCTTTCGTCGTCAGGATTTACAGCAACCGCGGTATCCCCTAACATGGTCTCAGGTCTGGTGGTTGCTACCACCACAAAACCACTACCATCTTCTAAAGGATACTTTAAGTACCAGAGTTTTCCCTGAGTTTCTCTCATCTCTACCTCTAAATCAGCAAGAGCAGTGCCACAACGAGGGCACCAATTTATGATATAATCCCCCCGATAGATAAGACCTTCTTTCCAAAGGTTTACAAAAACCTCTTTAACTGCCCTCGAAAGACCTTCGTCCATCGTAAACCTTTGGTATGACCAACTACAACTTGCCCCTAACTTTTTCAACTGGTCTATGATGATGTTTCCACATCTTTCTTTCCATTGCCAAACCCTTTCTATAAATTTCTCCCTTCCTAAGGCTTGTCTGGTCAAACCTTCTTTAGCGATTTCTTTCTCTACCACGTTTTGGGTAGCTATTCCTGCATGGTCAGTCCCCGGAACCCATAAAACATCGTATCCATCCATTCTTTTATAACGTGCTAACACATCTTGTATGGTGTTGTTTAAGGCATGACCTATATGTAAAACCCCTGTTACGTTTGGAGGAGGGATAACTATAGAAAATTTTGGTTTATTCTTGTCAAAAGATGGTTCAAAATACCCTTTCTCTTCCCATACTTTATACCATTTGTTTTCTACTTTTTTAGGATCATAACTTTTGTCAAGGTTCAACTCGATCAAAGCCCTTCCCTCCTTTTCTCGTTTTCTTCTATAGTCTTACCAACCCAATTACTATTGTTCAGTAAAAACTACCTGAGT
The DNA here is from genome assembly GCF_030445475.1 of Thermodesulfobacterium sp. Lineage (NCBI taxonomy): Bacteria > Pseudomonadati > Thermodesulfobacteriota > Thermodesulfobacteria > Thermodesulfobacteriales > Thermodesulfobacteriaceae > Thermodesulfobacterium > Thermodesulfobacterium sp. Next base: position 6,820 of record NZ_JASUTP010000011.1, read on the forward strand.
CCCTACACCTTCGTCGGTAAAAAGTTCTATGATTAAGCTATGAGGCACTCTTCCGTCTATGATATGTACCTTCTTGACCCCCCCTGTTAAAGCCTTTTTGGCACTCTTTAACTTAGGGATCATACCTCCTTTTGCGATACCTGTTTCTATCAATCGGTCTATATCTTTTATGGTTAATGTAGAAATTAAGTTCCCTTTTTCATCCTTAACTCCTTCTACATCAGAAAGGTAAACCAATTTTTCGGCTTTAAGAGCAACAGCCAAGGCTCCTGCCACTAAATCTGCGTTTATGTTATAAGCCTCTCCGTCGGGTCCTATTCCTACTGGAGCAATAACCGGAATAAAATCATTTTCTATCAAAGTAAAAAGGACCTGAGGATTAACCTCTTTTACTTTCCCTACTCTTCCTATGTCTATGATTTCTGGAGGTCTATCTTCCCCTCTGTATTTATAAACCTTCATTTTTTCTGCAACGATAAGCTCTCCGTCTCTTCCAGAAAGTCCTACTGCCTTTACTCCAGCTCGGTTTAACAAACTCACGATGTTTTTGTTCACCGTCCCTACCAGCACCATCTCAACCACGTTCATGGTTTCTTCATCTGTAACCCTCTGCCCTTCTATAAACACAGGTTTTAACCCCATCCGTTCCATAACTTGATTAATCTGAGGTCCTCCTCCATGGACTATCACAGGACAAATCCCTACATATTTCATCAAAGCAATGTCCTGAGCAAAGTTTTGTTTAAGAGATGGATCTACCATGGCATGACCGCCATATTTAATAACCATGATTTTTTTATAAAACTCTCTAAAATAAGGTAAAGCCGAGATAAGTATCTTTGCCTTTTCTAATATTTCCATAATATAAACTCCTCCTCCTTACCAAAGAGCAGGGGCATGAATAATGTAACATCTCATAGGAACTTCTCCTTTTACTTTTAAACCATGCTCCTCTTTAGGAAGTATGGTTACGATATCTCCAGCCTTGATAGGTTCCCACTTTCCGTTAATAAAAATTTCTCCTTCTCCTTGAAGCACAAAGATGGTATCAGCCTCTTTTTCGTGGGTATGTATAGGGAGTTCTGTTTCACCAGGAATTTCAAGAATGGTTATACTTGCTTCACAACATACGTCTTTGGTAACCACAAAACCTATTTTTACCCCATCAAACTTAGGATGAGGTTTCATCTCAACATCAGCTATGTTAATTTTAATTCCCATCTACCCCTCCTTCATTACTGTATTTTTTCTTTTACTTTATAAACTACCATATGAGGAAAATCATCTAACACCAACTCAAAATAAGCAGGATCATAACTTCTAAGAAGATACATCTTATTAAATAAGGTTTCAGCTAACATAGGATTAAGGATAAAAAGGGCGGCGTGATTCTCTTTAAACTTTACTATCTCAACTATTACTCCATTTTCAAAAAATTTCTTTTCTATCATTCCTTTAGGGTCTTTTACAACTAACTTTCTAATAGGAATACTCTGGTTACCAGCAGTGACAACTCCTACATTTAGGTCTAATTTAGCGCCTATATCCTGGCAATCAAGCACGTTGGCTGTGGTCATAGAGCATTTTTCAGGAGCTATGATGTTTCCATGAATTCCCTGTTTTTTATCAAAATCATAGCTACCAAAATAATGAATCCAGGCAAATTTGGGTATCAAGTCTTCGGTAAAAACCCAATAAACAGGATGTTTTATGTCTTTACTAAAGTATCCTTCTTGAACCTTTTTAACCAGTTCTTTGGCGGATATCCCCTTTTTTAATTCTTCGGCAATCCCTTTTAACCCATAGTTGGTAATAAAAGAGGTAATGAACCAGGCTTCTTTTGGGTCGCTGGTAGTAAAGCTTCTTGCAATAAAATAGGTTTTAGGAGAAGCCTGTGAACCTCCGTCATGAAAGGTAGGTCTTCTTGAATAATACTGAAAAGCATAACCATAGTCCCACCAAGTCCAGATAGCCGAACCTTGAGGAGTTCTTTGTTTTAGATAATCCATGTCCTTTACGACAGGAGTAAAAACCTTAGGATAGCTTGCCCAACTTATCACAGGTTTTTGTACCAAAAACAATAAACATAAGAATAAGCTTCCTATAAGGTTTACTATAATAACCTGTTTTTCCTTTTGCTTAAAAAGGTCTAAATACCCAAGGGCTTTTTCAAAAAGAAAATGTACCAAAAAACCTATCCCAACCCCTATAAAAGGAGAGAGATACATAATAAACCTTGCACCTGAGACAAAAGATAAAAACCCAATCCCTAAGAAAGGAAGTAGAAAGATTAAGTTTTTAAAATAATAACCAAAGCATAAAATTACCCCTATAATTCCTAAAATCCCTAATATAGGACTATAAACAGCTGTTTCAAGAACTTTATCAAAGCTTTCTCTTTGCAACTCAGAGATAGACATAAAAACATTGGGAAAATCTTTAAAAAGTTGTTCTGCGCTGGTAGTAGTTTTGATGTTAAAAACAAGGGTTTTTACCTGTATAAAAAGATGGTAAGGGCCTTCGTAGATATACCAGATTTGAGGAACAATTAGGATAGCTAAATAAAGATAATCTTCCTTCGTGAGTTTTAGCTTTTTATCCCATAGATATCTTATCAGAAACATAAAAATCAACACAAAACACAGATTAGGATGACCGTACCAAAGATAATAGAAAAGAGCTACCAGAGAGGCAAGGCTAATCCATAAATACTTTACCCTGTTTTTAACGGATGAAAAAAACTTATAAAAAAAATAAGCTGCTAAAAAAGGTAGGGTGAGATTAAGAACATCCTGGTCCAACCTCATGAGATTGGTCCTTCCCCAATACATAGGAGAAGCAATGGCTACCAACCCCCCGAGCAAACCTGCATAGGGGCATCCAAGGTCTTTAAAATAAAAGAAAAGTGGAAGCACTACCGAAACAGCTAAAATTGGGATTAGATAAAAAGTTAAAGTCTCAAGAGAAAGATTAAACCATTTTGAAAGATAAGCCCAGGTCACACTAATAAAAACACCAGGTACCTGATATTTAGCATAAAATACGTTTTTTTCATCCAGTTTGGCTGAAGATGAATTATCTGGGAATACTCGATAGTGGTCTATCTCTCCAGTTCTGAAAACCCCCTGTTTGATGTCTTCAGCTAACCTCGCAAAATAGAAAGAATCATATTCGCTGTAAATAGGCTTATCTTTGTAGTAAAAAAGGGCTTGATTAGAGTGCCAAAAATTTTTGTCTTCAAATCTTATATAAAGTCCCCAGAAAACAACAACGAATAGCAACAAAAAGGGATAGTAAATCTTTAAAAATTTATCCATTTTAACTCCCCAAGATAAGTTGATAAACTGATAAAAATTATATTAAAAAATTTGTGAAAAACAAGAACTTGTTTGTTTATATCATCTTTTTTTCGATTTTTTGGTATGTTGAGAGGTAGATTTGGCTTTTTTCTTTTTATTAGAATTTTCTTTAGAAGACTTGATTTGTTTAGACTTCTTGGAAACCTTTCGAGGTTGTTTATTTCGTGTGATGGACAAAGATTGATTTTGAGTTGAGTTTTCTAAAATTAAATCTTTTTCTGACAATTCAGAATTAGCAAGGGTTACGATATAAAAAGTTCCGTCTGTAGTTGTTTTTTCTATCAACTTTAATTTTAGACGATTTAGGTTAGCCTGTATTTCCTTTTTTTTGTCTTGAGGAACTTTGAGTAAATAGGGTTTACCCGGTGGTGTTATCTGTCTTCTAAGCTCTGCGTTCATCATCAAAAGCAGGTCATAGGTTATCTGTCCAGCTACAGCAAATACCTTAAGGTCAACCCCTCCGTTAACCTCCATCTCTTCATATTCCAAAGCCTTAGGCTCTAAGGGTTGAAATCCGTATTTTTGGGGATTTTTAATGATAAAGGTAATAGCCATCCACTGAGGGAGATAAGCCGCTGTCTCTAAAGGGAGGCTACCTGAGTTTAATAGTTGCCAATAATCTATAAAGTTTTTAGCCCTTAAAATCCTTAAAAGCCTACCTTCTCCAAGGTTATAGCTTGCTACCGCAGGCCTCCAGTCTCCGAAGATATCATAGAGTCTTTTCAAATAACGCGCTGCCGCATGGGTAGACTTGATAAAATCTTTTCGCTCATCTACCCAGTAGTCTATTTTTAATCCGTAAAATCTACCGGTTTTTTCCATAAATTGCCAGATTCCAACCGCCCCTGCCCTTGAAATCGCAAAGGGATTACAACCACTCTCTATAAAAGCAAGATAAACAAGATCCTCAGGGACTCCATACTCTCTAAAGATAGTTTTAAAATAAGGAAGATAAGGACTACAGCGTTTAAGCCATCTTTCAGTAACTTCCCTTTTATCCTTGGTAAAATATTTTATAAAATAAGCTACTTGATCGTTTATGTCTTGAGGTAAATTTTTGATAACCTTAGGAGGAAGTTCTTCTAAAACTTCATAAACCTCTTCCTCTTGTGGGTTGATATTTTGAGGAAAAGCAGGTAAATTCCAGCTTAACCCAAGAAAAACCATTAAAACTATGGTTGAAAACCACCTAATAACTACTTTAAACCTTTTACTCTTGTAATTTTTCCCCTTCATCGGTTAGAACCTTCAAGTTTAGATAGGTATCTTCCTCGTTGTGAGCTTCTGAAGTCAAGATTGGAACTATCTTTTTCTCCTTTAAAAACTTAAAAATGGCGTTAAACTTCAATACCCCTTTCCCTAAGGCTAAATGGTCGTCTTCTTCCCCTAAGTTATCATGGCAATGAATTTCTTTCAGATATGGATAAAGGATGTCTAACCAATCAAGTTCGTCCTTTTTAGAAAACACCCTTGCATGTGCTGGGTCAAAACACCAGCCAACCCTTCTGGAAAAAGCTTCAAAAATAGGTAACATAAACTCAGGAGTAGGTTCATAAACATTTTCTAAAGATAGAGACAACCTTTCTTCCTGGATAAATTCCAATAATTTATTTAAATTTTCTATAAATATAGAACGCCATTCTTCTTTTAATTCGTGATAATTATAGGAATAACCAGAATGAAGAACAAGGTTTAAGGGTTGGAAAAGAGAGGCCCTTTCAATGGCAAGAAAAATCCTTTTCAGGCTAACCTCTCTTATCCACAGGTCAGCAGACCCTATAGAAAGGTCTATAAAAGGCAGATGAACGGTAGTTAAAAGCCCTTCTTCCTTAATCAAGTTAGCAACTTCTTTAAAGGTATGGTAAGAGTAATTATCCAAAGAAAAAGCGTTTAAAGATACTTCTACGTTTATTCTATTCTCTAAAACTAAAGAAAGATACTTTTCTTTTAAAAGGTTAAAAGGAATGGAAACAAAAACCAACGGTCTCATTTTTATCCTCTTTTAAAAAATTCTCTTACCCAGTAGACTACATAGTCTATTTCTTCTGAGGTTAGATATGGGAAAAACGGAAGGCTTAAAACTTCTTGGGCAACTTTTTCTGTTACAGGAAGCATACCTTTTTTAAAACCTAAATCTTGATAGACTGGTTGCAGATGTAAAGGATGTTCATAATAAATCCTGGTTGTAACCCCTTTTTCCTTAAGAAATTCCTGTAGGTCCTTTCTATAAGGAGTCCTTACAGTAAAAAGAGACCAGCTTGGGGTATAGGTTTTAGGAATTTTAGGTAGAAAAAGCTCAGGCTCAAGATCTTGCAATCCTTTTATATAAGCTAAAGCATATTTTTTTCTGAGGTCTAATTCTTCCTTAAAATATTTGAATTTTACAAGCAAAATAGCACAATGGATTTCATCTATTCTTCCGTTTATACCGTGATATTCATAAAAATAAGGTTTGGTCTGTCCATGTTCTTTTAAAATTCTAACCCTCTTTTCTATCCCTTCGTCTGCAGTAAAAACCATCCCGCCATCTCCAAAGGTGGAAAGAGGTTTGGTAGGATAAAAGGAAGTGGCAGAAGCAACCCCAAAGGTTCCAACATATCTATCAAGTATCTTAGCCCCAAAGGCTTGACAAATGTCTTCTATAAGTAAAATCCCTTTTTCTTGGCAAAACACTTCAATCCTTTCTAAATCAGCAGGAATACCAAATAAACTTACTACTATGGCTCCAGAGACCTTTTTACCTCGTTTCGTAATATAAAGATAAGCCTCTTTTAACGTTTCTAAGGAAACATTAAAGTTAGATTCTTCTATGTCAACAAAATAAGGAATAAGTCCAGCCCGTACTACCACCTCAGCAGTAGCAATGAAAGTAAAAGATGGTACTAACACATAACTTCCCTGAGGTAGGTCTAAGGCCTTGAGTATTAAGTATAAACCCTCTGTCCCTGAAGAAACTCCTATAGCATAAGGAATATCTAAAAAAGAAGCTAAAGTTCTTTCTATTTCTTTTGTATAAGGTCCATTCAAATAAACCCCACTTCTTAAAACGTTAATAACTTCTTTCTCTATCTCTTGTCCATATTTTTGATATCCTCTTTTTAGGTCCAAAAAAGGAATCTCCATTTTTCTCCCCTTTACTTAAAAATCTTAGTTATTATACTTTATCTGATTAAATTAAACAACCCTTGACTAAACGATCCCAAAAACCTTGACTTTACTTAATGAAAAGATTACTTTTTTACCGGAGAGGAGGATTAGGGGATACCCTTCTTACGTTTCCAGTTCTTGAGGTTTTTAAAAATCAAGGTTATAAAATCACTGTCATAGGAGTTAAAGCCTATTATCAATTAGCTCAAAAAGTAGGATGGGTAGATGAGATCTATGAAGACTTTTATCCGCAGGTATTAAACCAACCCTATGATTTAAAAATTTTCTTCTCTAAAACAGAAGGGTTCGACCCTTTCCCTTCAGAAAGAATATGGCTGGTAGACTATTACTTTAGTTGTTTAAACCTACCTAAAAAGTTTTCTCAAATTTTACCTCTTAAAGGATCAACTGAAAGCATACTAAAAAACAAGGTAGTTCTTCATCCAGGAAGTGGTTCCTCTAAAAAAATCCCCGATTTTTTGCTTTTTTCGATGATAGAAGAATTTTTAAACGAAAAAAATATTGATTATATTTACATAGTAGGAGAGGCTGACAAGTGGATAAAGGATTTTACCTCAAATTTTTGGGAAGTAGAGGACATTGAGGTTTTAGCTAAAGCATTAAAAACCGCTCGAGGATTTATAGGGCTTGACAGTGGGATATCACACTTAGCAAGTTATTTAGGAGTAAAAAGTTTTATCTTTTTTGGCCCCACAGACCATATTGTATGGCGTCCGATAGGCCCTAACCATACCATCATAACCTTAGGGTTAAAATGTAGTCCTTGTTTTCCTAAGACCTGTTCTGAAAGGCCTTGCTTAGAGCCTCAAAAGCTTTTCTTTAAATTTTTAGAAAAGGCCGATTTATAGAGATTTTTAAAATAATTTTATTTATTTTTTCTATTAGATGGTTTAGGCTAAGGTGTTAAACTTAGAAATTTGAAAAAATTTTAAAAGGGGGCATATGATGAAAACGTTAGATGTAAAAGGGCTTCCCTGTCCTCAACCTGTTATTCAAACAAAAGATTTTTTAGAAAGTTTAGAAGAAGGAGAGGTTTTTCAGATAGTTTTAGACAGTCAAACGTCAGCTAATAATGTAAAAAAATTTTTAAATTCCCAAGGGCACAAAATCATTTCTGAGGTAGAAAAAGGAGAAGAAATTTTATTGGTGGTAGAAAAAAAAGGTTCTGAAGTAAAGGTAAAAGATGAAGAGCTTGCTCATTTTTCATGCGAAACAAATTTAGAAAAAAAAGAGCTTTTTGTTATTCTAACCAATGATGTAATCGGTAAAGATGAGGCTTTAGGTAAGATATTGATAAAAGGCTTTTTTGAGACCATGCTTGTACAAAACCTTTTACCAGACAGAATGTTTTTTATGAACAAAGGGGTATTTTTAACTACAAAGGACGAAGAAATAATATCTTTACTAAATGAGATTGAGAAAAAAGGGGTTGAAATCTATTCTTGTGGTACCTGTTTAAAATACTATGGTTTAGAAGATCAACTCAAAGTCGGGAAAAGAGGTGGCACAGACATCTACTTAGAAGGGATGTTTTATTTCAAAAAAACCGTTTGGATAGGTTAAATTACCTCTAAAAAGGCCTTGACAACCTTGGTAAAGATGTTTAAATAATATAAAAAACTTGTTAAATATGGCGGCGTAGCTCAACAGGTTAGAGCATGTGGCTCATATCCACAGGGTTGGGGGTTCGAGTCCCTCCGCCGCCACTAAATTAAATCCCTTGAGGAAAGGCTATGAAGGATAAGATTGAGGTAAAAAAGATTGCCACTCCTCAAGAAGCAGCCCAGCTTCTTAGGCAAATTGCCGAGGAAGTAGAACAAGGTAAGGTAAAGATTGAACAGGTGGAAATAGATTTGCCTGCCAATTTTGAATGTGAACTGAAGTATAAGGTTAAAGAAGACAAAAAAGAATTTGAAATAGAGTTTACTTGGAGGAGTTAAGTTTTAGCTGGCGGCGTAGCCAAGCGGTAAGGCGACGGCCTGCAAAGCCGTGAATCCGGGGTTCGAATCCCCGCGCCGCCTTTACTTTTTATATCACTTTTAATTATGTTCAGATTAAAAGTACAAGATTTTTTTTCTTCAGCCCACTTCTTAAGAAACTACGAAGGTCCATGTGAAAAACTTCATGGACATAATTGGAAGGTAGAGGTGGTAGTAGAAGGAGAACGTTTAAACGAGCTTGATATGCTCATCGATTTCAAAGAGCTAAAAAAAGCCCTAAAAGAAACTTTGAAAAGCTTAGACCATCGTCTTTTAAACGACCTCCCCTATTTTTTGGAGGTTAACCCTTCATCTGAAAGGATTGCCCAATATATCTTTCAAGACCTCAAGAAAAAACTTTCTTTATATACAAACTTAAAGATTAAAGAAGTAACTGTTTTTGAAACAGAAAAGGCCTGTGCCACCTACTTTGAACCTTAAAATCTCTGAGACCTTTTTCTCTATCCAAGGGGAAGGTCCTTTTGCAGGTTATCCTACGTTTTTTGTAAGACTTTTTGGGTGTAACCTAAAATGTACATGGTGTGATACCCTTTATGCAAGAGAAAGTGATAAATACCAAAGCATAACCTTAGAAGAGATAATTAAGTTATGGGAAAACCACTATTCTTCAATCCCCTACATCGCTATCACAGGTGGTGAACCCTTGCTTCAACCAGAAGTCTATCCTTTAATAGATAGGTTTTTGAATAAAAAATGTATAGTTTGCATAGAAACCAACGGAAGCCTCTCTCTTAAGCACCTTCCTCCTCAAGTGATTAAAGTTATGGACCTAAAAACTCCCTCTTCTGGAATGGCAGACCACAATCTATATGAAAACATCGACTTTCTTAGCTCAAAGGACGTCATAAAGTTTGTAATACAAGACAGAAAAGATTTCGAGTTTGCTTTAGATAAAATTAAAACTTTTGACCTTATCTCTAAAACCCAAGTGTATTTTTCTCCGGTATTTGAAAAGCTTTCTCCTAAAGAACTGGCGAACTGGCTTTTAGAAGTTAAACTACCTATAAGATTACAAATTCAACTGCACAAACTTTTAAACTTAAAATAAATCTATACGATTTAAATTGTAGATTTTATTTTTTTGTGTTAAAATAATCACTATGAAAGAACAAGATTTAAATGTCTTAGAACAAGAAACAACCGAAGTTTTATCTCAACTTCCCGCAATCGTCGAAGAAAGTCTCCCCGCTAAATTTGACCCTCTGCAAAAATATCTGAAAGAAATCAGTAAATATCCGGTACTTACCAGAGAGGAAGAAGAACAGATAGCTAAAGCTTATTATGAAACTAAGGACCCTCGATTAGCTTATAAATTGGTGGTCTCAAATCTTAAATTAGTGGTAAAAATAGCCTTAGAATTTCAGAAATTTTGGGCTCACAACTTCTTAGACCTTATCCAAGAGGGTAATCTTGGGTTACTTCAAGCGGTAAAAAAATTTGACCCTTATAAAGGGGTTAAATTTTCTTATTATGCCTCTTTCTGGATAAAAGCTTACATTCTTAAATACATTATGGATAATTGGAAACTTGTTAAAATGGGAACTACACAAGCTCAAAGAAAATTATTTTATAAACTTCGCAAGGAAAAAGAAAAACTTGCAGCCTTAGGTTTTGAGCCAACTTCTGTAGAGATAGCTAAACGTTTAGGAGTTAAAGAAAAAGAAGTAGAAGAAATGGAACAGAGAATGTTTTCTCAAGACCTAAGTCTTGAAGCACCGATAGGGTACGACTCTGAAGATACCTTAGCCAGTTTTCTTAAAGATCATAGACCTACTCCGGAAGAAATCTATGCCAAAGAAGAAATGCTTTCAAAGTTTAAAAAGCTTTTAAAAGAGTTTGCCCAAACGCTGTCTGGTAAAGATTATGTTATCTTTCACGAAAGACTATTTACCGAAAACCCTAAAACTTTAAATGAACTTTCTCAAAAGTTAGGGATTTCTAAGGAAAGGGTTAGACAAATAGAAGAAAAAGTTATTAAAAACCTTAAAAAATTTCTTGAAGAGAGGCTACCTGATGTTCAATATTATACCCTGGCATTTCCAGAAAATTTTTAGTTTATCTCTAATATTCGTTCTCTCCTGTCTTTTTATTCCTGCCTGTTCCTTCGCTTATAATCACAAAGGCCTAGCTTATTACTATTTTCTTTTAGCTTTAAGACAGGAAAATCCGGAAAAAACAGAACAATATTTAAAAAAAGCCATAAAACTTGACAAAAAAAGCCTTTATCTACAAAAACAGCTAATTTTATATTATCTTCAAAACAAACAATTTAAACAGGCAGAAAGTTTGGCTAAAAAGCTTCTTTCTAAGTATCCCGATGAAAAAGAACTTACCTTAATTTTAGCCAAAGCTTATCTTTTTGAAGATAGACCTTATAAGGCAGCTAACCTACTTGAAAACCTCCTGGAAAAAGAACCCAAAAATGAAGAGATTTTAAGTTTATTGATAAACATTTATCTTGAAAAAAAAGACTGGAATTCTGCTTTATCTCACTTAGAAAAATTACTAAAAATAGACCCTAATAACTATGTTGCTTGGTTGTTTAAAGGTAGGGTTTTAAAGGAATTAAAGAGGATGAAAGAAGCTAAAGAAGCTTATCTAAATGCTTTAAAAAATTCTTCTGATAACAGAATGATTTTGATGGAAGTTCTAAAATTTTTAGAAGAAAATAAAGAAGACCAACAGTTAGAAGAAATTTTAAAGGTGCTTATTCAAAAATATCCTACAGATGAGGACCTTATCAAGCTCTTGTTAGGTTTTTATCTAGAAAGGGGAGACTGGGAAAACTCTGAAAAACTCCTCAAAAATATTCCAGAAGGTCTAAAAGATAAACCTGAAATGCTTTTTTTCTTAGGTTTTTGCTTAGAGAATCAAAAGAAAATAGACGAGGCTTTGGAAATTTATAAAAAAATTTTGCCTAAGAATGAATGGGGATTAGAGGCTTCTAAGAGAATAGTTTTTATCTTGAGAAAAAAGGATAGAAAACAAGCTTTAGATTATTTCAAAACCTTAGAAGAAAAAACCAAAAAAGATAAATCATGGTATAAGCTGTTGATAAGCTCAGCAGAGGCCTTAGATCTTTGTGAAAAGGGAGTGTATTACGGAGAAGAAGCCTTCAAACTATATCCAGATGATTTAGAGATAATCCTTGGTTTAGCGTCTAACTATGCCTGTTTAGAAAACTATCAAAAGGTTTTAGACCTTACCCTTCCATGGTTAAGTAAAATGCCAGAAAATCCTCATGTTTTAAATTTTGTGGGATATAGTTATGTTGAGTTAGGAAAAAATCTTGAAGAAGCAGAAAAATTGCTTTTAAAGGCCTTACAGTTTAAACCTATTGACCCTTACATCCTTGATAGTTTAGGCTGGTGTTATTATAAAATGGGGAAAATTGACCTCGCTTACCAGTATTTAGAAAAGGCAGTAAACAACTTATCTGAGGAAGAAGCTGTTATCCTAGAGCATTTAGCTGACCTGTTGGTAGTGAAAAAGGAAACATCAAAGGCTTGTAATCTTTATAAAAGAGCCCTAAATGCCTCCTTTCATCTCAGAGATACTGAAAGGATAAAAAATAAAATAAAAACCTTAGGTTGTGAATAAAGCTTCTGCTCTAACTAAAGTTATCTTTTGGTTACACTTACCCTTTTTCTTGGTTGCTTGTAGTAAAAAACCTGTCTATTTTTTGTCTGAAACCCTATCTGATAGCATCTACACCGGGAACGTATGGATTACGATAGAGATTAATCAAAGAGAAAAACAAGAAATTAATACAGTTTACGGAGATTTTCAGTTAAGTGCTAAGTTTTTTTATCTAAGGCTAAAAGACCCCTTTGGGACAACTTTAGGGGTTTTGGTTTGGAATACAGAGGAAAAAGAACAAATAAAAATATACGACATATACCATCAAAAAATACTGGTTATTTCTTTTTCTAAAGGTTTTAATCCTAAAGACCTTCCTCAACATTTTTTGGGAATAAAAGAACAGGAAAAAACATGGGAAGTTCCTAATCATGGTATTATAAAATATAGTTTTGACAAAAATTCTGGACAAGGAAAAGTTAAGTTTGAAGTGAAAGGTTTTGAAGTATCTTGGAAGTTTAGAAGTTTAAACTCTGTAAACAAACTCCTTTGGGACCCTGCGTTGTATCAAAAACTTTTAGAAAAAGAGGCTCAAAAAGAATTAATTCAGTTTTGATTTTTCCTTTTTGATAGGTCTAATTTTTATCAAAACTTCTTCGACCGTTTGGGGACTAGCCTTTAAAATTTTAATTTCTAAATTATCATAATAAATTACCTCCCCTTCTCCTGGAATTTTTCCTGTAACAGAATAAATAAAACCATTTAAAGTCTCATAATCTCCTGAAGGAATAGGGATCCCCATTTGTTGCAATTTTTCTATCTCTATAAAACCTTTAAATTTATAAGTATTTTCATTAATCTTTTGATATTCGGGTACATAATAATCTAGTGCGTCTCTAAACTCTCCCAAAACCTCTTCCACCAAATCTTCTATGGTTACAATTCCTGTAGTAAGCCCATATTCATCCACAATAACCGCTATTTCCATACCAGACTTTTGAAGGGTTGAAAGAACCTCATGAGCCCGCGCAACTTCAGGAAAAAAAAGAGGAGAATAAGCGATATTTTTTAAGGGTTTTTCATCTTCTAACAAAGTTTTACCTAATAAATGTTGCACTTTTACGATATATTTTATGTGATGAATATCTCCTTCATAGAGTGGTATATAAGAAAAATTATATTTTTTACTAAATTCTATAGCATCCTTTACGGTGGCTTCTATGGGTAAAGCCTTTACTTGACTTATCGGAATCATAACCTGAGAAACCTTTTTCTTTGCAAAATCTATGATTTTATGCATTAAATCTTTTTCTGTAAGGTCTATTTCTTCTTCATATCTTATAAAATTAAGAAAAACTTCCCTAAATCTGGTTAAAAAAATGGGATTTTTTTCTTGAGGTTTAAGCAATTTCTGGGCTAAAAAAGTATTGATATAGACTAAAGGCCAAAAAATAAAAGAAATGACATAAACCAAAGGGAGTAAATAAAGAATCAGAGGATAAGCAAACTTTTTACCGATGGTCTTTGGTATAATCTGTCCAAAAACTACCATGGAAAAAGGAAGTATAGTTGAAGATACTACTATTCCTATGTTTCCAAACTCTTTGATTAGAAAATAAGAAGTAAAAACACCGTTGCCTGCGATACAAAAGGTAATTCCCATAAGGGTTGTGGTAAAAAGCCTTTCAGGGTTTTCCCAGAACTTAAGATAAATCTTGGCTGCCCTTTCTTTTGTAGCCAACTTTTCTATGAAATATCTTTCTACAGAAATAAAAGAAATCTCGCTACAGGCAAAAAAAGCCTCCCCTAAGATAAAAAAAAGAAAAGAAAAAACACCCAGCATCAAACCTCTCCCTGGGGAATTTTTTCTATCTCAACCCAAAGAATTTTTCTTCCTTTAACCCTTTTTACCGTAAACCTGTATCCCCCATAAACTATGGCCTGGCCTTCTTTAGGAATTTCTTTAAAAAGAGATAACAAAAACCCATTTAGAATCTTGATATCTTTTAAGGCTTCTTCCTCCAATTCTAATCCTAACATAGACTTTAAGTTTTCCATAAGTACTTTTCCATGAACTAACCATTTTTGGTCTCCTAATTTCTGGATAAAATCTACTTTAGCTTCTTTTTGTTCGTATATTTCTCCAAAAAGGACCTCTAAAACATCCTCAAGGGTAACTAAACCTTTAACCATACCATATTCGTCTACCACGATGGCGATTTTTAGATGTTTTCTTTGAAATTCAAAAATTAAATCTCTTACTTTGAAATTTTCTGGCACATAAAATACCGGTCTTACTAAATCAGAAAGCTTCGTTTTTCCTAAAAGCTCAGGAGAAAAATTTTGAATTATATCTTTTACATAAAGTATCCCTATGATATTATCTAAAGAATCTTCATAAACAGGAAATTTGTTGTAGGGCATATATTTAATCTTTTCTAAAAATTCTAAGGTAATATATCTATCTTCAAAAGCCACCATTTCAGAACGCGGAGTTAAGATAGCAGAAACAGATATTTTCTCAGAAAGAAATAACCCTTCGATAAAAATTTTCTCCTTCTCAGTAATTTTTCCTTGTAAATAAGCTTTTTCGATAATATAGACTATAATTTGCTCTACTTGAGAAAATGTTGTAGAATAGATTTTTTCTACTGGGAACATTTTTTCTAAACTTTGATAAATGAACCTATAAATTTTCCTAACCGGCCAAAAAATACAATACAAAGTATAAATGATGTATATTACTTTAGTTATAAGCCAATCTTTAGCTTTAAAACCTACTACCTTAGGGAAAAAATCTCCCATCCAAAACATCAAAAAACTTAAAACAAAAAAAGCTATGGCCTTCCCTTTATCAGGAAAAAGAGAAGAAAACAACTTAGAACCAAGGAAACTAGCAAAAAAATCAACTATTTCATTTCCAGCAATAAGAACTACCAATAAATCCTCTGGTCTTTTTAGCAGATCCAAAAGCTTTTGAGAAACCCCTGAAATCCTCAAATTTGCAAGCTCTATCCTAGAGATAGAGAAAATAGCTGCTTCGGAATACGTTAAAATCATCGAGGTCAACAAAAAAAATAAAATAAGAAAAAAATAAAGCTCGATCATTTATGGTTTTATATATAATACAAGAGAGCTTTTTCGATTGGTATTTAAAGAAATTGAAAAACCTAAAAGGTCGGGTATTGTTGTCTTAAATTCATAAACTTGGACCTCCTCTTCATCCCTTACATAATAGGTATGTTTTTCTTGCCATGAATCTAGTAACTCCGAAGAAGTAATCATTAGCCCGTCTAACTTTGAAGTATGACTAAAATCTATATAAGGACCTAAAGTCTGCCAAGCTTTCATTCTTTGTTCAAGATTAGGTAAACTTTCTTGAAGTTCTACAGAGGATGAGATTAAACGATTTAACTCTTCTAAGGGTTTAAAAGAAAAGTCCTCTCCTACTATTTTTTCTTTAAACACTTCTTGATATTTTAATTCTAAACTTTCTAAATCAACTCTTATTTCATAATTAGAAACATCCAATTTTTCAGCTAAAATAAGAGTTATAATCTGCGACTTTATTATAAACTTATCTTCTTTTAATCTTTGGCCCCCTTTTATAGCGGATAAAAGATCTTCCAAAGAATTTTCAAATACATCTTTAAACTGACTAAAATATCTCAAATTTTCTGGAGTTCTGAAGTTATACCCCCATTCCTCTAAACTTTTTACCTCTTTTTTGACTTCTTCAAGGTCAATCTCTAAGTCTGGTTTAAAACCTAAAAAAACAACTTTTTCTTTTAAATCTGTTTTTTCATGATAAAATTTAAGCCAATTTTCCTGAGTGGTACCAAGGTCTAACACTAATAACTTTTCTATTAATCCTATAATTTTTTCAAGATGTTTTCTGCCTAAAAAAGTTTGAGGATATAATAATACCTGATAACCCATATTTCCTTTCTTTTAACTGACGATTTTATTAAAAATACCTTTTAAATACTCTAATTGCCTGTTATATTCTTCGTCCAGTTTTTCTTTAATTTTTCTCCACTCTTCTTTAAATTTAGGATGATTTTCTGGATCTACATGTACCTCTGCCCCTAACTGACTGGATAAAGCCTGTTCGATCATTTCTATTTCTGCAGAAAAACGTTCAACCATTTGTTGATAAATAGTTTCTTTATGGGTATTATACTGAATTAAAAGTTTTTCAATTTCTTTTAAAAGTCGATCCATATCAGGCATTTTATCAAACAGTAGTTTTAAGCCTTTAAGAGCCTTCTTACCATCTTCCAGCTGATCTTCATTCAAAGGTAAAACTATATTTCTTAAAAAGACTTGCACCATCCCTTTAAGGATGGCTTTTTTTTCTTGAGGTTTTCTATCTTTAAGCATTGTTTCTAATCTTTCGTGAAAATCTGACAATTCTTCTCTCAAAAATTTAGCCGCAAGCCTTTGAGCCTCCTCCTGTAGTTCAATTAGTTTTAATTCTTCTTTAGAAGCCTTTCCTATTTTTTCTGCTTTTTCTAAAGCAATCTCAAGAGTACTTCTTATTTCATCCGGCATAAAACTCCTCCTCTCGATAGAATAAAACTGTTTATTTAAAAAATTAACATCTAAAACCTTTTTCGGCAAGAGAAAACTTAGGAAGCTAAAACTATAGTTTCAAATTATTTGATAATCAAAACTGAACAGCCGGCTTTTTTCCATCACTCTCTCTGCTGTACTTCCCAAAATCCTTCTTCTTATAAAAGAATATTTACTGGGACCTAAGATGATTAAATCAACATCATTTTCCTCTGCTACATTTACAATAACTTCTGCCGGTTTTCCATACTTGATCATAGGAGTTATTTTTATGTTTTTATCTTTCGAGATATCTTTCGAGAGTCGTTCTATATCTTTTAGTAGTTCACGATAATATTATAATAAATTCTTTAATTTGATTTAAGTTTTCAGGCTTAATTTCTAATAAAGAGTAAATTTTTAATGCATAAAAAGTATTTTCTAAGTAAGAGGTGGTGCCAGGATAGAATCCATAACCTCCATCTGGATTAAAATCTTCCTTAAGCCATTTTAATACCTCTTGAATAGGGAAAGACCTATCAACCTGATAGTTTTTCCAAAGCCAAACTAACTGATAAGCCTCTTTTATGTTTTCTAAACCCCAAGTTAGATTAAAATTTAACTCTATTTCCTCCAGATCGAGACTTCTAAGTGATTTTAATATATAGAAAACTTTTTCTAACTCATGGTTTTTTTGACTAAAAGAACAGAATAACTCTTTACATCTGTTTTTTAAGAAATATAACGATTTATCATCTTGTAGATTTTGAATTATTTTTATAAGATAGTAAATCATTTTATAAGAATGGATTGCATATTTTATAATATTAACCACATTTTTTCTTGACCAAAGTTTTAACCTCTGATCGATTAAAAGTTTAGAGTTAATGGAAGGATCGAATTTTTCTAAAGCTTTAAGAATTTCTAAGGCATAATACGTATCTTCTATGGTAGGGGGAAGATAAGGGGTTGCTCCAAAACCCCCGTTTTCTCTTTTTCTCATTTTTACAAACTGATATACCTGTTTCCAAATATTTTCTTTTAAAGAAATTTTCATACTATCTTAATTAAAAAATCATTTTAAACATTATATTTACACAGGACGATCTTGTCCAGATTTTTTCTTTGTAGTACAAAATAAAATTTTCATCGTCATTTAATATTTTTTTGGGGTTTAATTTTATTTTTGAAGAAAAATTTTAGCCTATCTTTACAAATTGTAGGTTTTTGTTAGTATAAAACTTATTATACTTGTCGATAAATTTGAATAAATAAGCTACATAAATCTTAATAAAAAGGGGGAATATTATGGAAGAGTTAGCACGTTTTGGAATTTCTATTCCTAAGGAGTTGCTTAAAGCCTTTGATGACTATATAGAACGGAAACATTATGCCAACCGTTCTGAAGCTATCAGAGACCTTATTCGTCAGAAACTAGTAGAAGAAGAGTGGAAAGAGTCTAAAGAAGAAGTAGTGGGGGTGATTACCTACCTTTATGATCATCACAAAAGGGAGCTTACCGATAAATTAGTAGATATTCAACACGAGCATTATGAAAAAATTATTACAACCCAACACCTTCACGTAGACCACCACAGATGCTTAGAAATAATTTTGGTTAGAGGTAAGGCTAACGAGATCAAGGATTTAGCAGATAAAATTCAAGCCCAAAAAGGTGTACTTCATCTAAACTTAGCTCTAACTACTTTAGGAAAAAGTATTCCTTCTTAATTTTTTTATTTTATTTTTGTGAAATTTTTATTTTATTTATTGTCTTTTAGTGTTTTTTTTTATATTCTCTTTTTTTCAGAGTATTTGAGAAATTAGGTGGAGGAATTTTATGCAAAAAGAGTTACAATATTATTATGAAGTAGTTAGAAATTTTAAGCTACAGGTTCCTGAAAAATTTTCATTTCCTTTAGACGTGTTTGACAAATGGGGTAGCCTTCCTGCATTAATTTGGACAGATGGTAAAGAAGTAAAAAGATTTACTTTTGAAGAGCTCACTGCTCTTTCAAGTAAATTGGCAGGAGGTTTAAAAAATTTAGGGATCGGTAAGGGAGACAATGTTTTAATGTTTTTACCTAATAGGTATGAATGGTGGATTACAGTATTAGCTTTAATGAGACTAAACGCTGTTATCGTTCCTTCTACCGTGATGTTAACGGTAAAAGACTTAGAATATAGACTTAAATCTTTAGAAATTAAGGCTATCATTTCAGATGAAGAAAATGCTAAAAAAGTAGAAGAAGCGGTGAACCTCACCAATTCCAAAGCTATTCTTATTAACATCGATGATATTCCTGGCTGGGAAAAGTATAGTGAGCTTTTTAAGTTTGACCCTTTTGTAGGAGAAAGGACTTTTTCAGAGGATACATCTATCATCTTTTTTACTTCAGGTACTACAGGACCACCTAAAATGGTAAGACATACTCAAGTTTCCTATCCTTTAGCCCATGTTATTACTGGAAAGTTTTGGTTAAACCTAAAGCCTGGTATAATACACTGGAATCTATCTGATACAGGGTGGGCTAAGGCTACTTGGTCAAGTCTTTTTGGCCCATGGAATACAGGAGCAACCGTTTTTGTAAGGCGTAGAGGGAAAAAGTTTACTCCTGATATTATGATAGAAACATTGAAAAAATTTGAAGTAACCTCCTTATGTGCTCCGCCTACCGTTTACAGAATGTTAATCAAAGAAGTTCCCTTAAAAGAACTTTCTTTCCCTACAGTTAATCATTTTGTTTCAGCAGGAGAACCACTTAATCCAGAAGTAATAGACATATGGAAAGAAATTACTGGGAAGTATATTTATAACGGTTATGGGCAGACAGAAACAGTTAATACCATAGCTATGTTTCCTTTTATTCCTATGCGTAAAGGTGCTATGGGACTTCCTACTCCTGGGTTTGAGGTAGAAATAGTAGATGACAACGGAAAAATTTTAAAACCCTATGAAGAAGGCAACATAGCCATCAAAGTCTTTCCTGAGAGACCTGTGGGGCTTTTTAAGGAGTACATAAATGATGAAAAAGAAATGGCAGCTGCCTTTAAAGGTGAATGGTATTTCACCAGAGATAGAGGATATAAAGATGAGGACGGCTACTTTTGGTTTTTAGGAAGAGAAGATGATATAATCATAAGCTCAGGATACAGGATTTCTCCTTTTGAAGTAGAAAGTGTTCTTATCAAACACCCGGCAGTAAAAGAATGTGCTGTAGTAGCAAGCCCTGATGAAATAAGGGGAGAGGTGGTCAAAGCCTTTATCGTTTTAAAAGATGGTTTCAAACCTTCTCCTGAATTAATAAAAGAATTGCAAAATTTTGTGAAAACAGAAACCGCTCCTTACAAATATCCACGTAAGATTGAGTTTGTAGAGGAGCTTCCTAAAACTGTTAGCGGGAAGATCAAACGAAAAGAATTAAAGTTAAAAGAATTTGGACTTTGGCCTAAATAAAAGTTCCTTTAAAAAGCTTGCTTAGGGGACTTAACTCCTCTAAGCAAGCACAAAATTAATATAAAACCTTCTTAAATCTACCTCTTTTACTCTGACTGTTACAGATTGTCCTATTTGAAAAACCTTGCCTGTTTTCTGTCCTATCAAAGCAATTCCTTTTTCATCTAACACATAAAAATCATCTTCAAGATCGACTACCCTAACCACTCCACTTACCATATACTCTAACAGGTCTACAAAAAAACCAAAAGCAGTAACTCCAGTAATAATTCCGTTAAAAGTCATTCCTATCTTATCCTTCATGAAGAAACATTGAAATCTCTTTAAAACCTCTCTTTCTGCTTCTTCGGCGGTTCTTTCTTTCTCAGAGAGATGTTTACCCATTTTTTCTAATTCTTCTTCTTTGTAAACAGGTTTTTTTCTTTTTAAAGCAGCTTTTAAAGTTCTGTGTACTACTAAGTCTGGGTATCTCCTTATAGGAGAGGTAAAATGACAGTAACAGGTAGAGGCTAAACCAAAGTGACCTAGGTTTTCAGGTGTATATTTAGCCTGTTTTAAGGACCTTAACAGTAGATGATTGAAAAGATAAGCATAAGGTTTTCCGCTAAACTGAGAGATCAATCGTTGAAAAAACTGAGGAGTTACTTCCTCTGGAAAAGTTACTTCTATTCCATAAGAAAGGAAAATTTCAGACAATTGTTTTAATTTGTTTATGTCCGGTGTTTCATGAACTCTATATAAAAATGGATAGCCCTTTTGAGTTAAAAAACTTGCCACCGCTTCATTAGCTGCGATCATAAAATCTTCTATCAACATATGAGCTAAATTGCGCTCTCTTTTTACTATGTTTTCAACCTCTCCTTTGATGTTAATTATTATTTCTGGCTCAGGCAAATCAAAATCTAAACTACCTCTTTTTAGTCTTTTTTCTCTCAAAATAAAGGCAAGCTCAGCTGCGGTATCGAGCATAGGATAAAGGTCTTGATATTTTTCAATGGTTTCTTGGTCGTGATCAACGACCATCTTTTTTACCTCTGTATAGGTCAGCCGAGCATGGGAATGAATTACTCCTTCATAAAATTTTTGGTTAGTCACCTCTCCATCGTGACTAAAATCTATCTCTACTATCATAGCTAATCTGTCTACATTAGGATTTAAACTGCATAAATGATTGGAAAGTTTTTCGTGAAACATCGGAATAACCATTGTAGGAAAATAAACACTAGTTCCCCTAAGATAGGCTTCTTGATCTAAAAAAGAACCTTTTTTTACATAATGAGCTACATCAGCAATAGCTACCCAAAGTTTATAGCCTTTTTTAGTCTTTTGAACACAAACTGCATCGTCAAAATCCCTTGCGTTTTCACCATCTATAGTTACAAACGGAATTTTAGTCAAATCTGTTCTACCTTTTTTATCTTCTAATATAACTTCTTCAGGTAACTTTTGGAGTTCAGCCATCAATTCTTCGGTCCATAAATGAGGAAGGTCATAAGTATATACTACGGCCCAGGTATGAGATTCGAGATTAAGAGGGTCTCCCAAATCTTTAATTATCTCCCCTACCGGAAATCCATACTCTGAGGTAGGTTGAATAATCTTTGCGACTACTAAATGGTTTACTTGAGCTTTGTTAAGCCTTTTTTTTGGGATATAAATCTCAAAAGGTATTCTTGGATCTTCTGGCTCTACAAAATAAGCTTTTTTTCTCTTTACTAAGTATCCCACTAAATTTTTTCTTTTTCTTTCAACTACTTCGATAATCCTGCCTTCAGGACCTTTTAAACTTACCCTATCTATCCTAACTAACACTATGTCTCCATCTAAAGCTTTTCCTATAAAACGAGGAGGGATAAAAATACGCTCTTTTTCTGTCTCTACAAAGCCATAGCCATCAGGATGAACCCTTAACCTTCCTTTTAAAAAGGACACCTGCTCTGGAAGTGCATACTTTCTCTTCTTTAATTTGATAACCTTATTTTGGGCCTCTAAAAATTTCAAAACCTCTCGAACTTTCGGTCTTTTTTCTTTTGGAAGATTTAGAAGATGGTAAATCTCTCTTAATAACAAAGGCTTTTTCACTGATTTTAATAAGTTAAGAAGGTCATCTTGAAGTTTATCTTTGAAATGGTGAATTTTATTACCTTTTTTTTTAGTTAAACCTTTCTTATTCTTTTTAGAAGGCATTTAGATTACTTAAGGTTTAAATACTGAATAGCTTTTTCTAAGTCTTCTTCAGGCACGGTTACATGAAGACCTGACTTTGGGCCTTTTCTTATATAAAACCTTAACTCTTCTGCTGTTTTGATGTTTTTCTCCTTTACTATGTTAGGTAGACTCCTACTTCCTTTATGACATTTTAAACATTTAAAATCTTCAGCGGCAAGTTCTAATTTATGATAGGAATAAGCAACCAAAAGACTGCCTAAAAAGATAACAGGTAAAATGCTAATATCATAAAATCTAACTTTCATAACCTTTCCTCAAAAATTTGTCTACACATCTAAGACTTCTTTTAATTTTTATACTATAACATATAAAAATTTTTGTCAACTCTCTCCTATGAAGAATGTGTTCGGAAATTCTTTCTACTAATTTTTACATAACTATTTTCTTCCTAATCCCTTTTACCCCTTTTAAAATATAAAATTTTAAATTTTCATGAAACAAAAGATGATTGTTTTTTGTTAACTCTCTATTTTACTATAGAATAATTTGTTAACGAATCATAGACAAAAGGAAATTTTAAAAACATCCTCTACAGGTTAATATTGACACAGAATAAAAAAATTGTATGATAATTTTTATATTTTCATTATCAACTTCCGTTAAAGGGGTGGTTTATGGAATTTGAGGCAGTAATCGGGTTAGAAGTTCATGCTCAGCTTAACACTAAAACTAAGATGTTTTGTTCATGTTCAACCAAGTTTGGTAATCCACCTAATACACAAATTTGTCCAATATGTACAGGGCAGCCAGGGGTACTTCCAGTAATCAATAAAAGGGCTGTAGAATTTGCCATAAAATTAGGTTTAGCCCTTGGTTGTAAAATCAACAAAACCTCTGTGATGGCTCGTAAAAACTATTTTTATCCAGACCTACCCAAAGGATATCAAATCTCTCAGTACGAACTTCCCATAGCTGAAGGCGGAGAAATAGAAATAGAGATAAATGGGACAAGGAAAATCATACCCTTAGTTAGAATTCATATGGAAGAAGATGCGGGTAAACTAATCCATGATGAGAAACAACCCTTTTCTTATGTAGATTTTAACCGGTGTGGAACCCCACTTTTAGAAATAGTAAGTGCTCCTGCTATTTCTTCCCCTGAAGAAGCAGTAGCTTATCTCAAAACTTTGAGAAGGATTTTAAGATATTTAGGTATTTGTGATGGAAACATGGAAGAAGGAAGTTTAAGATGTGATGCTAATGTTTCGGTTCGACCTAAAGGAAGTGACAAATTTGGCACAAAAGTAGAACTAAAAAACATGAACTCTTTTAAACATGTAGAAAAAGCTTTATCCTATGAAATAAAAAGACAAATAGGATTACTCCTAGAAGGTAAAACTATAGTTCAAGAAACCAGACTTTATGATGAAGCTACGCAAACTACTCATCCCATGAGAGGAAAAGAAGAAGCTCATGACTACTGCTATTTTCCTGACCCTGACCTGATAGAAATCCAGATTGATGATGACATGTTACAAAAGGTAAAGAATGAACTTCCAGAACTCCCTCATGTGAAAAAACAGAGATTTTTAACTCAATACCAACTTACTTCTTATGAAGTAGAAATTTTGACAGAGGAAAGAGATTTTGCTGAATTTTTTGAAAAAACCTTAGAAATTTATCCTAACCCAAAGATGGTTTCTAATTTTATGTTAACAGAAGTTTTGCGTTATTTAAATCGAGACAACATATCCATTACTCAGTCAAAACTTACTCCCGAAAACTTAGCTCAACTTCTTAAGTTGGTTGAAGATAACCTTATTTCTATAACCATAGCCAAACAAGTCTTTCCAGAGGTTTACGAAAAAGGTGTTGATCCTAAAAAATTGGTAGAAGAAAAAGGGTTAATTCAAGAAAGTTCAGAAGAAAAATTAAAAATCATCTGCGAAGAAGTACTCCGAGAAAACCCTGCAGAGGTGGAAAAATATAAAGCAGGAAAGAAAGGATTACTTGGTTTCTTTGTAGGACAAGTTTTAAAGAAAACTCAAGGAAAAGCCAATCCTAAAGTAGTTAATAAACTTTTAGAGGAGTTGTTAGAAAAATGAAAAAGAAAAAAAACAATATAAAAGTCCCAGCTCAAACAGATGTAATCCAAGCCTGGATTTGGAATGAAAAAGGACTTTTTTTATTAGACCAAAGAAAGCTTCCTTTAGAAGAAAAATATGTTTTTTGTAACACCATAAATAAAGTTAGAAAAGCTATCAAAGAGTTAGTAGTAAGAGGAGCTCCTGCTATCGGAATATGTGCTGCCATAGGATTCACCATAGGGTTTAAAAACTTTTTAGAAAAAACTAGGACTAAAAAATTTTCTATCCAACGTATCAGCGAAGAGATAGGAAAGCTTAGTCTACTTTTAGAAACAGCAAGACCTACAGCTGTTAACCTTAAGTGGGCTGTAAACAGAATGAAAGGGGTTTGTGAAAAATTTCTTAAAGAGGTTGAAAAAGAACCGATGACATTAGAAACTTTAAAAGAGCTTTACTTTATTTTAGAAAAAGAAGCTTTAAAAATTTGGGAAGAAGACATAGAGGGAAATCTATCTATGGCAACCTTTGGGAAAGATCTTATTCCTGAGGGAGGGGTTCTTACTCATTGTAATACCGGAGCGTTAGCTACTGGAGGTTATGGAACAGCCTTAGGGGTGATAAGAGAGGCTTATAAACATAAAAAAATCTTTGTGTTTGTAGATGAAACAAGACCTTTTTTACAAGGGGCAAGACTTACTGCTTGGGAGCTTAGTAAGCTTAACATACCTTATGCTATCATCACAGACAACTCAGCGGGGTATCTTATCAAAAAAGGAGAAGTTAAAGCTATCATAGTAGGGGCTGACAGGATAGCTTTAAACGGAGATACAGCTAATAAAATAGGAACCTACAGTTTAGCTGTTCTTGCCCATTACCATAAAATACCCTTTTTTGTTGCTGCTCCATCCTCTACATTTGATCTAGAAATCTCCTCAGGAGAAGAAATCCCTATAGAAAAAAGGCCTTCGAAAGAGGTACTGTCTTGTGGAAAAACAAGGGTTGCTCCTTTAAATGCTAAGGCTTATAACTTTGCCTTTGACATAACACCAGGGAATTTAATTACAGCTATCATTACAGAAAAAGGGGTGATATATCCTCCTTACAGCCAAAATATACCAAAAATCATAAAAAGGAATGAAAATTAAGGACCTACCAGAAAATACCTTAGAAAGACTGATTTTTTATCTTAAAATCCTTGAAAATCTTGAGGATAAAGGTATCGGTTCTCTTTCTTCTGAAGAATTGGCAGAACTTGCTGGAGTAACCTCTGCTCAACTAAGAAAAGACTTAAACTTTTTAGGAAGCCTTGGCACTAAAGGTGTAGGCTATAACGTTAAAACTTTAAAGTTTAATCTAAAAAAATTTTTAGGACTTTCCCAAGAATGGAACCTAATATTAGGAGGTATCTCTCCTTTAGGAATATTTCTTTTAGAAAATAAAGAACTTCAGAAAGAAGGTTTCTACTTTATGGCAGCCTTTGATATCAGAGAGGAACACATAGGAAGGATCTACAATGGAATTTCTGTTTACAACTTGGAGCAGGTTTCCTATGTTTTTAAAGCGATTAAGGTAGACATAGGAGTTATTACAGCAGAAGAAAACGCAGAAGTTTACATAAAAACTTTTTTGGACCATGGATTAAAAGCTATTTTAAACCTAACAAAAATCCCATTTTTTTCCAGGAATGATTCAGTTCGGATAGAAAACCTTTCGTTTAGCTTAGGTTTAACTAAATTATCTTATTTTTTAAGTAGATAAAAATTTTAATCGTAACCGTAAAAGGAGTTAATATGAAGGTAGAGGTATGGAAAAAAGATGAAAGAGCAAAACTTCCTGAAAGAAGCACCGAAGGTTCAGTAGGATATGATATTTTTGCTTTGGAGGATTTAGAGATTTTACCAGGAGAATTTAAACTTATAAGAACAGGTTTAGTAATGAAAGCCCCCTACCCTTATGCCCTTTTAATTTTTCCTCGTTCTTCTCTTTTTAAAAATAAAGGACTTATCTTTCCAAACTCAGCAGGAATTATTGACTTTGATTATTGTGGGGCTGATGATGAAATAAAGATACCTGTAGTCAACATAACTCAAAAAGCCGCTTTTATTAAAGCTCATGAGAAGATAGCTCAAGCCATATTTATCCAAGTGGGATTTCCTGAAATAGTAGAAATTAAAGAACCACCTCAAAAAACTTCCAGAGGTGGTTTTGGGTCAACAGGTGGCTACAGATGAGGCTTTCGGATTTAAGACAACTTCAAAAAGATTTTATTTCTGTAGTAGTTAAAAATTCTGATATTAAAGCTATAACAGATTTTCTCTTCTTTAGCTATTTAGGAGCAAGAATATGTTACGCCTCTTCCCATCCTTTGGCTCTTTTTTCTGAAGAAAAGTTTAAAAACTTTGAGACCTTTAAAAATTTTCTTCTTCATCTAAAAAAATTGGAACATTACAGTGTTTTTGCCCATACTCCAGTTTTCGTCAACACAGAAAACATAAAAGTTGAAGAAAAACTTCTTCTCGCACAGATTTACTTTAAGGTATTTTGGGATGAATCTAAAAAACAAGCCTTATTTAATCTTAGACATCTTGCAGAAAATCTTTCAGAGGAACAATTTGCTAAACTAATAGAAAATCCTCCTGACTTAACCTCGATTGAGATTGTTTATTTTAAAAATAACCAAAACTTATATCAAGGTCCTCTTTTAGAGTTCCCTAACCATCTTCTTGAAGAAGACCGTACAAACTTTTTTGCCGTCCCTGAAGTCATTATCATAAAACAACTGAAACCTTATCCCTTTAACTGGATTGGAGTAATCGTTCATAATTTTTCAAGAATCTTTAGTCATCAGTTCGTAAGGCACACCTGGCTTAATTTCAATCAGCGTTCTCATAGGTATACTGAAGTAGACAAATTTATCGTACCTAAAAATTTTAACGACTACCATGTTAAAACCTACCAAGAAATTATAAAATATACGATGAAGTATTACAGAGATTTTATGAAAGACCTAAAAAAAGAGAGTGCAAGGTTTTTAGTTCCTCAAGGTGTAACTACCACTCTTTTAGCCACCGGGCCAGAATTCGTATGGGAAGATTTTATCAACAAAAGGGCGATACCCCAAGCTCAAGAAGAAATAAAAACTTTAGCATTTCTTTTAAAAGAACATCTTTTATGAATCATTAGAACTTTTTTGAGAACCCTCTTCTTTAGAATTACTTTTCTGGCCTTTTTCTTTACGGGCATAATCTGTAACATACCATCCAGAACCTTTTAAAATAAACCCAGTATTTCCGATAAGCCTTCTTAACTCGCCTCCACATTTTTCGCAAGTTCTAAGAGGGTCTTCAGTAATTTTTTGCCAAACCTCAAACTTATGTCCGCAAGCTAAACATTCATATTCATAAATAGCCATAAGCACTCCTCCTTCTTCAAAAGAATACAAAAATTTATTGATGAACTTACAGAAAAAATTCGTTTGAAAAATATAATACCGACTGGTAATTTTTAAAGAGGATTAAAGTTAAAAATTAAAAGCTATTTTTTTACCAAAGGAGCCAAGATGGTTATCAGTTGTTTCCCCTCTAACTTAGGAGGACTTTCCACCTGAGCCTTATCCTTTACTGCCTCAAAAATAGCCTGCAAAACCTTATCTGCCATTTCAGGATGAGCTATCTCTCTTCCTTTAAAAACAATCCTTACCTTTACTTTATTTTTGTCTTCTAAGAACCTGATAATATGTTTAATTTTTACTTCCAAATCATGCTTATCTGTTTTAGGACTAAGTTTAATTTCTTTGGTTTCAATCTGAACCTGTTTCTTTTTAGCTTCTTTAGCTTTTTTAGCCTCTTGATATAAAAATTCTCCAAAATCCATTATTTTACATACAGGAGGATTAGCAGTAGGTGCTATTTCTACCAGGTCTAAACCATAATCTTCGGCATATCTTAACGCTTCGGTTAACGACACAATACCTATCTGTTTACCATCTGGACCTATCAGTCTTACTTCTTTAGCTTTAATCTGTTCATTAACCCGATACTTTTTCTTCAAGTCTTTTTGCATACTACAACTTTCCTCCTAAGTGAATTTTAATTTTTGGAGATGTTAAAACCTTAACTTTATGACGAAGAGAAAACTTAAGACCTTTCATTAAGTTGATAATAAGGCTGATTTTCAGTTTTTAATTTAGAGATAAGATCTTCCAAGGAAAGGTTGTTTAAAACCTCTCCTGTACGTGACCTAAGGCTTACCACTTGATTTTCTTCCTCTTTATCTCCAAGGATTACCATGTAAGGCACTTTTTCTTGTTGAGCTATCCTTATTTTATAGTTAAGTTTCTCACTTCTAAAATCTCTTTCTACTCTAAAACCAGCGTTTTCTAAAGCTTGAGCTACTTTTTCTGCATAAGGTATAGTTCTATCAGTGATAGTTAAAACCTTTACCTGTACAGGTGAGATCCAGAAAGGGAAAGCACCTGCATAGTTTTCTATCAAAATCCCTAAAAATCTTTCTAAAGACCCTAATAAAGCTCTATGCACCATAATAGGACGATAGAATTTATTGTCTTCTCCTACGTAGACCAAATCAAATCTTTCAGGCAGGTTAAAATCGACCTGAATGGTAGAACATTGCCAAAAACGACCCAGAACATCCTTAATCTTAAGGTCTATCTTAGGCCCGTAAAAAACCCCCTCTCCTGGGTCTATCTCATAAGACAATCCTTTTTTTTCTAAGGCTTTTTTAAGGGCTTCCTCTGCTTTATCCCAAACTTTAGGATCTCCTACAAACTTTTCAGGTCTGGTAGAAACAAAAATCTTATATTCATGGAAACCAAATACCTTCAAGAAATAAATCACCAAATCAAGAACGTTGGTCAGTTCCTCTTCAAGCTGATCCTCTCGACAAAAGATATGGGCGTCATCCTGAGTAAATCCCCTAACCCTTAAAAGGCCATGTAAAACCCCACTTCTTTCAAAACGATATACGGTGCCAAGCTCACAAAAACGTATAGGAAATTCTCGGTAGCTCCTTCTTTTTTGGTTATAGACGTATATATGAAAAGGACAGTTCATCGGTTTTAACTGATAGGCTCTATTTTCAAGCTCCATAGGAGGAAACATATTTTCTGCATAAAAATCTAAATGTCCAGAAACCTTCCATAGGTCTCTTAAAGCTATATGAGGGGTATATAATAACTGATACCCTCGCTTAAAATGTTCCTCTTTCCAAAAATTTTCTATCAAGTTTCTAACAACCGCCCCCTTAGGTAACCATATAACTAATCCAGGGCCTATCTCTTCTTCTATCGTAAAAAGCTCAAGCTCTTTTCCTAACTTCCTGTGGTCTCTCTTTTTGATTTCTTCAAGTCTTTTCAGATGTTCCTCAAGCTCTTCTTTACTAAAGAAAGCAGTTCCATAAATACGCCATAACATAGGATTTTTTTCATCGCCTCTCCAATAAGCACCAGATACAGATAGGAGCTTTACGGCCTTAATGTCTCCTGTTGAAAGAACGTGGGGACCTTTACAAAAGTCTACAAAATCTCCTTGAGAATAAATAGAAACTGTATCTTCGTTAATCTCTTTTATAAGTTCAAGTTTAAACTCTTCTTTTAACGAAGAAAACAACTTTTCAGCTTCCTCTTTACTAATCTCCCTTCTTTCTAACGGTAATCTTTTTTGAATGATTTCCTTAACTTTTTTTTCTATTTTCTCCAGGTCTTCCTCATTAAAAGGTCTTGTATAATAGATATCATAGTAAAAACCATCTTCTATCGCAGGGCCTATACCCAACTTTGCCTCTGGAAAAAGTTCCTTTACTGCTTGAGCAAGCACATGGGAAGCGGTATGTCTCAAAAACCATAAAGCTTCCTTGTCGTCAGGATAGATAGGAATAAGCTCCACCAACTCACCGTTTCCCAAAGAGCTGGTAACAGGAGTATGCCAATCTAAGTACTCTTCTTGAAACTTAAAACCTACAGGAAGTTTTTTGACAACTTTTTTGATTTCAGATAAAATTCTTTTTAAAGGTTGACCTGGCTGAAGGTCAAACTCCCCGATGTCCTGAATAACTATTTTCAAACCTAAACCCTTTTCTCCTCAAGGTTTCAACAAAAATGGTAGGCGCGGGCGGGATCGAACCGCCGACCTCTTGCGCGTCAAGCAAGCGCTCTCCCACTGAGCTACGCGCCTACAGTTTAATTAATCCTTAAAATAACAAAATTTTGGTTTATGTCAAGGTAAAAAATAAAAATGTACCAAAAAATTTTAGCCTGTTTATACAATTTTAACGTCCCCCTCTGGATTTTGTCATAAAGGATTGTATTTTTAAAATAAAAAACACGGAGGTGAAAACTTGAAAGCTTATAAACTATCTTTTATAGCCAAACAAATAAACGGAGAACTGATAGGAGAAGACCTTGAGATAACAGGTGTTAATGCCATTCCTCTTGCTAAAGAAGATGAATTAATTTTTATAGACTCTTTAAAAAAAGTACCTCAGGCTAAAGCCTCTAAAGCAAAGGCTGTGCTTTGTCCTAAAGGTTTGGCCAATCAATTAGAAGAAAAATCTGTGGTCGAGGTAAAGGAGGTTAGGTTAGCCTTTGCTAAGATTACTGAACTTTTTAAAAAAGAACCTGCTATAAGATGGGGAATAAGTGAAAAGGCATTTATAGAAGATGGGGTAGAAATAGAAGAACCGGTTGCTATTTACCCTAATGTATACATACAAACTGGAGCAAAAATAAAAAAAGGGGTGGTCCTTTATCCAGGAGTTTTTGTAGGGTCCTTTTGTGAAATCGGAGAAAACACCGTAGTTTATCCTAACACCGTGCTATACCCCTATTCTAAAATAGGAAAAAATTGCATCATCCATGCAGGGGTCGTCATAGGAGCTGATGGTTTTGGTTTTGCTCAGGAACCTTTAGATGAAGGCTATAAAAACGTTAAAATCCATCATTTTGGAGGAGTCTTGATAGAAGATGATGTTGAAATAGGTGCTAATTCTACAGTTGATAGGGCTGTTTTTGGGTTTACTGTTATCGGAGAAGGAACTAAAATTGACAATTCTGTCCAAGTTGGGCATAACGTTAAAGTAGGAAAACAAAACATTTTAGTTTCTCATACTGCTATAGGAGGGAGTGCTGTTTTAGAAGATTTTGTGATGATCGCAGGACAGGTGGGAATAGCTCCTTCAGCTAAAATTGGTAAAGGCGCAAGAGTAGCAGCTAAATCAGGGGTTGTAGGGGAAGTCCCTCCTAACACCGAGGTGGCAGGAATACCTGCTATAAAGGCAAATGTATGGAAAAGAGCTATAATTATTTTTGAAAAGCTTCCTGAACTATACAAAGAGCTTAAAAAATTCCTAAAGACTTTTTAGTTTCTTCCACAATCCTGTGGACGTCTCCTAAACATCAGGTCTTTTTGGGATTTTTAAGATGACATTCACATTGGCCCTTTCTTTTTTTATCCATGATAAACTCTAAAATTTCAGAACGTCCTTGGTTTTCTTTTACATCTCTTACGATATCCTCTTTAGTAAAACCAAAACAATAACACACCAGTTCTTCCATATCTTTTATCTCTCCTTTTTCTCCTTATTTCACCATATAAACCTTTTTATCGCAGAAAACAAAAAATCTTCCTGTTTTATGTAAGGGTAACTTCCAAAACTCTTTAAAACCTTCTTCGTCAAAATCTTTAGCCTCCCAAAACAAAACCTCTCCTATGTAAAAAACATGATCTCCTACCTCGATGCCCTCTAACACTTTACATTCAAAAGTTGCCATACTCTTCTCTAACAAAGGTAACTTAAAGTTAGGACTTGGTTTAGTTTTTATGGCAAATTTTTTAATTTTATCGATTTCTCTTCCCTTGACAGAACCTACTTTAAAAATAAGCTCATAATCTTCTGTTATATTTACCGAAAAAGCTTGATACTTATCGATAAGCTCTTTTGTATAATGTTTAGTTGCACAGGCAAAACCTATGGTAGGAGGTTCTACAGAGATAGGAGTTATCCAGGAACAAGCCATAAGATTAGTTTTTCCTTGTTCTACATTTCCGCTTCCTACAATTACAGCCGGTCTTGGATGAAGAGCCCTGTAAAATTTCATATTTAGCCCCCTTTAGTTTTTTAAGCTTATATTTTAAACACTGGTTATTTTATCTTACCAAAATAAAAAAACAATAACTAACCCACCGGGTCCTCAAACCTGATTTTTTTTGCTATTTATTATTGACAAAAAAAATTTTTAAGCTACTTTTCTACTATTAATTATAAAAAAACAACATTTAGAGGTAAATCCATGTTAGTAAAAGACGTGATGATCGATGACGTCTTTAAGGTTGACCCTGAAAGTAGCCTATTAGAATTGGTTTCTTGTTTTATAGATAAAGAGATCGGAAGTGTGGTTGTAGTAGATCAACAACAAGAACCCATCCAGATTATTACTCTAAGAGACCTGCCTAAAATTTTCTTATTTGCCCCAACACCTTCTAACGTAGAAGAAATTCTCCAGACTTTAGGTAAAGACAAGAAATCTCTTATAACTGTTAAAGTTGGAATGCCCCTTATAGAAGCCATAAACCTTATGGCCAGGTTTAACATAAGCCATCTTCCGGTAGTTGATGATAATTCTAAACTGGTAGGTCTTCTAAGCTTAAAAGACATAATAAAGTCTGTACCTAGCATGATGTATATAGACCATCTTACTGGGCTAAACAACAGACTTTACCTCGATTTACTAATCCCTAAACTTAAAAGAACTAAAGGTCCTATTGGTTTTATTATGGCAGACATAGACAACTTTAAAAACATAAACGACCTCTATGGACATCTGATAGGAGATGAAGTTTTAAAGGTAGTTGCCCAAACCTTGAGAAAAAACGTAAAAATAAGTGATGAGGTTATAAGATACGGAGGAGAAGAATTTCTAATCATCCTATACAGGTGTGATTTAGATAAGGTAAAAATGGTGGGAGAAAGGTTGAGAGAACGGGTTATGAAAATAAGTTTTGAAACTAATCCTAATCTAAAGGTTACGATTAGTTTAGGAGGGTGTGAATACAGAGGAGAAAAAAACATAATGGAATACATTTCTTTAGCTGATCAAGCGCTTTATCAGGCAAAACAGTTAGGTAAAAACCGGGTTGAAGTTTTAAGATTAGAGGAAAAACAAGAGTTTTGTGAAATAGGCCCTATTTTATAGTCTCTCTTTTTAGTCTAAAGAATTCTTTTAAAAGTTGGGCTGCTTGTTGTTTCAATAAACCTTCTTTCATTTTAATCCTGTGGTTTAATCTTAGATCACTGATTATTTGATAGAGGCTAACACAAGCTCCTGTTTTTTCATCTCGGGTAGCAAAGATCAATTCTTCTATTCTTGCAAGC
>NZ_JASUTP010000012.1:0-38209 GCF_030445475.1 Thermodesulfobacterium sp.
TTAGGTTTTATGTTATCATTAATTTAAAAAATATTAAAAATTTTTATTATGCCTCTAAAATATTTTATTAAAAGACACAATTTATATTCTACTCCCTCTATTATTGAAGAGTGTTATTTAAAAGCAGCTGAGAAACTTGGGAATGCTATGGCTAACGAAATCCTAAAATAATTTTTATATAATATCTGACAACCTAATTCAGCCTCTATGGGTTTAATTTGAAGATTATTAAACTTAAAAAAGCAGGTTACCTTGACTGTGCTTTAATTTTTTATTATAATAGAGGCAAAAAATTAAAGGGTGAAGGGCTATGATAGAGATTGAAAAAATCAGGGTTAAAGATGTTATGAGTACCCCTGTGTTTACCATCAACGGAAATGCCACAGTTAAAGAAGCGGCAGATTTTATGATAAAAAATGGTTGTAGAGGATTGGTGGTAGAAAAAACAGACGAAGAAGATGCTTATGGAATCATCACAGTTAAAGATATAGTCTACAAAGTAATAGCTAAAGGGTTACCTTTAGAAAAGGTCAAAGTTTTAGAAATAATGACCAAACCCTGTATAACTGTACCTGAATTTTATGACATCAAATATGCTGCGAAACTTATGGAAATGACAGGATTGATCAGACTTCCTGTAACCAGAGGAGATGAAGTTGTAGGTATCATAACCCTAAGAGATATCATCAAGCCTTTTCTATGATAGACGATTTTTGACTAATGCTGCTTTTTCTATAAACTGAAAAACCTCTGGGATGGTTTTAGCTACTCCTACTTGAGCACAAAATTTAACATCTTTTTCTAGACCAAGTTCTATTAATTCTTTAGCATGCTTAGATAAATAAAAATTTTCTTCTACTGTACGGTTTTTGACCTCTTCTGTTAAAAAACCTGTCTCATCTATCACTTTAAATCCTATCCTTTTAGCTATTTCCCAGGAAGCTACCACATCTTCCTCTGAAAACTCTTCTTTTCCATATACCCCTGCAGGAATTATAACAATATCTTTTTGATGTTTTTGGCTTTCCTCTCTTAAAACCGCAGATAAGGCTTCTGCGTTCAAGGTAGTTCCCACAAATACCCTGGTAGCTCCTTTGCAAGCAAGGATTCTCCTTGCTCCAGAAGTTGAGGTAAAAATAACTAACCTACCCTTTAAGTTAGAAGCAGAAAATATCTCTGAAGGACTGTTACTGTAGTCAAAACCCTCTATTATAAGGTTGTTTCTTTCTCCTACTAACATAGCCTGGGGTAACTCTCTTTTTAATGCCCAGGCATCTTCTACCTCTGAAACCACAAAGATAGTTTCTACCCCTTTTTCTAACAAAGTTACTATAGTAGCACTTGCTCTTAGAGCATCTACTACCACTGCTATAGCCTTAAGATCTCTTGCCTTTTGACAACCCTTGCTGCCTGGAGATAAAAAAACTTTAAACATACCCTTTATTTTTAAACGATATCCTCGGTTGTCAAGCCCTAATTCTTTTCAAACTTTTGTCGCTGTGATAAAATTAGAAAACGATGGAACTTAAAGGTTTTCAGGGCACAAAAGTTTCTCTTATAAGCTTAGGTCTGGCTGTCTTAATCTTTTTAATAAAGATTTTTGCTTATCTTATTACCAAGTCTGTGGCTATCTATTCGGATGCTATGGAATCAACCATAAACATCTTTTCTGCCTTAACAGCCTTTATCGGCTTAAAGATAGCTCTTAAACCGCCTGACCCTGAACATCCCTATGGCCACACTAAGATAGAATACCTTTTTTCTATCGTCGAAGCTACCTTTATTTTTATTGCATCTATCTCTATTTTATGGAAGGCCTTTCAAAACCTTCAAACTCCTCAACCACCACCTAATCTTAATCAGGGGTTTGTTTTAATAGGAATAACTTTAGTCCTTAACGGGTTTATTTCTTTTATAGCCTATTTACAAGGAAAAAAAGAAAACTCACCGATACTAATAGCACACGCCCATCACATATTTACCGATGTTTTAACTACTTTAGGGGTAATGATTGGTCTTTTTGTTGCTAAATTTTTTAATATATGGATTTTAGATCCTTTGATAGCTATGGTTTTAGGGGTCAATATACTTTATATGGGTTATAAAATTACCAAAGAATCGATAAATTCTCTTCTTGATGCAAGCTTACCCAAAGAAAAGGTTGATTCTATCAAAAACATCATCTCTGAAACCATCAAAAATCATCCTCAAAAAGAACAGATTCATGACATCCATGAGTTCAAAACACGAAGAGCCGGAAGAAAAGGATTTGTAGAGTTTCATCTAACCGTTTCAGAAACGATGTCTATTAAATCTGCCCACGATATCTGTAATGAAATAGAAAAAAACATCTCAGAAAAACATGGAGACATCAAGGTAACCATCCATATAGAACCCGATGAAAAGAAAAAACCTTAACCTTTAAGCTTCAGCCTTTCTATCACCATTTCTTGTACTTTACTAAAGTTTATTTTCCCACTTCCCATCTTAGGGAGTTCTTCGATGATTAAAAATTGTTTAGGCATTGCTAAATTTGGGAGCACCTTAGCAAGTTGTTTTACCACTGACTTTTCATCTATCTTTTGGCTTACCACTGCAACGATTTTAGCCCCTTTAATTTCATCAGGTACTTCTACCACACAACATTCTATCTCCTTAGGTAGAACCTTTTCTAACTCCTCTTCTACTTTAACCAAAGATATCATTTCTCCACCTATTTTAACAAACCTTTTAAGTCTTCCGACATGCCAGAGATAACCATCTTCATCTAAATAACCCATATCTCCTGTGTCATACCATCCATGTCTTATCCTCATAGAGGTTTCTTCTAAATCGTTATAATAACCCTTCATTACGTTAGGACCTTTTACTAAAATTCTTCCTATTTCATTAGGCCCACACCTTTCTCCTGTTTCGTAGTTCTCTATCATAACTTCCACGTTAGGGAGTGGTTTTCCTACACTCCCAGGTTTGTTAGCATCAGGCATGTTAGCTGAGATGGCAGGTGAGGTCTCAGTAGTCCCATAGCCTTCTAAAAGTATTTTTCTGTGCTTTTCCCACATAGCATCTCTAAGAGATTGAGGACATTTATCTGCTCCACTTACCATAAGCCTTAAGCTGTCAAAGGTTCCTGGTTCTGCCTTTTTAAGATACCCCCACCAAAAACTTGGAGTAGCCGCCATAACTGTAGGTCTTTCTTCCTTTATAATTTGACAGATCTTTTGATACTCAAGTGGGGTTTGATAGGTAATAAAAGTCATACCGTGATAAAGTGGTGTCCAGAGATTTACGGTTATCCCAAAAACATGAAAAAAAGGTAAAATGGAAAGTATGATGTCTTTTTCTGTAAGCTTAGCCATCTCACTAAAACCTTCTATGTTGCTAAGAATGTTTTTATGACTTAATTCCACAGCCTTAGGGTCTTTTTCGCTTCCACTGGTAAAAAGTATAACTGCTGTTTTTTCTGCATCTTCATCGATGTTACAATAAGTCATAAGAAATTTTAAAGGAAGCCGTGAGATGGCTGACGAGATTAACTTTTCTTTTAAGTCTATCTCCTCTATCCAGTCTTCTACAAAAGCCATGTCTTCCAAAACTGGACAGTTTACCCTTTCAAGCAGTTTCTTAGAAGTCACCACCGTCTTAAAACTACATTTTTCCCTTGCATATCTTATGTTATACTCTGGACCGGTAGAATAATTAATCATCACTGGGATTTTTCCAGCCATAAGAATACCTACTACTGTAAAGACGGCTGCAGAGGAGTTAGGAAGCATAACTCCAATCAATCGATCCCTAAATTTTCTTATTTTTCGGGAAAAAATAAGACTTGCAATCAAGGCTTGTTGATAAGTAAACCTTTTATCAATGGCTCTGTCAACAATAGCTATTTTATTAGGATAGGCTTTAGCTGTATAAATAAATTTTTCATGAAGTTGCATGTTCTTTCCCTCTTTTCAAATTAAAAACTATAACGCAACTGAGCGCTTATTATGTCTACATGACCTCGATAATAACCTTTTAAACCACCTCTTCGTTCATCTTCTCCTACAGGGTCTTTATCTATGTAAGATTTTTTAAAAAATATGTGCACATATCCTAAATCAAACTTCAGTTTTTCAGATAAGGTATAACCTAAACCTAAAGCTATCCAAAACCTGTCTGTGTCTGGGATCCTTGGAGTTCTATGTTTATCAAAAGCAATAGGGGTTTCATCATAGGCTATGCCTGAGCGAAAAACCCATTTATAGGTAGGTTGATAAGATAAGCCTATAGAGTAGCGGAAGCAATCTTTCCACTTGGTGGTAATCACTGTGTCTCCTATGGTTAAAGTATCATACTTAATTCTTAATTCTTCAAACCTGCTCCAACTAGTCCAGGTGATGTCTGCCAAAACGGTCCATTTTGAGTTTAGCTTATGAAAACCGCTAAAAGATAGCATTGGAGGAAGGTCAAGACGGGCTTTAACATTATCTTTATGAAATATACTGCTTAAAGGAAAAGAGATATTTTCAAACTTAACCTTTCCTTTTAGTTGGTGGGTTATCTTAGACCTGTAAGCAACACCCAATCTGGTATTTTCTGAGGGTTCATAGAGAATGCCTGCATTCCAACCAAAAGACCAGTCATCTCCTTTTAATCTGGCAAAACCATCTTGAGTAATTCCATATTTGGTAAAATCTATTGCATTGGTTATTTCTGCCTCTGCCCGTTGAAAGTTTGCCCCTAAACCCAAACTAACCTTTGAATTGAGTTTATAAGCCATAGCCGGGTTTAAGTTTATGGTTATAAGCTTTGACTTTATAGCATGATATCTACCTACCCAGTTTTTGTCATACTCAGTCTGCAATCCAAAAGGAGAGTTTATCCCTATACCTAAAAAAACTTTTCATTTATCGGGGTTGAAACATAAAGGTTAGGAACTATCCCTATTACCCCTGCATCTCCGCCGTTGTTTCCAGTAAGAGGTGTTTTATCAGCCTTAATCGAGCCTGTGTTTTTAAAATGAGCGGTAGGTATGATTACATGAGTACCTAAGGAAATTTCAGGCTTGGTAAGTTTAGTGAGTCCTGCAGGGTTGTAAAAAATAGTACTTCCGTCTTCAGCCGAAGCTGCAGCCCCTGCATAGGCATTGCCAAGCCCACTAACCCCTTGTTCATAGATAGCAATTCCAGCCCCATAAGCCTTTAATACTAAGAACGGAAAAAAACTTAAAAAAATTAGAAATAAACTCAAAAACATAAGCCTACCTCATTTTTCAGTTTTATAAAAAATTGAAACCAATTTAGCAAAAAACTTTCAATAAATCAAGAGGGTTTTTATAACGAAAATACTAATAGAAAATAAAATCAAAAAAATTTCCTGTAATTTTTAGACTAAAAATTTTAATCTACCAGATATGATCTCCCCCTATAAGGATAAGAAGGATAGGTTGGATACATTACCAGGCACTATAACATCTGTTTGAATCAGGTAAAGGCACCAACAAAAAAATTCTGAATTAGTTGTTAGATTTTTGTTAGTTATCAGGATTTTGAAGTTAAGAGAGTTTTGCAGTATAATGGCACCCTCTTAGATTTAGAAAATTTTTTTACCCAATGGGTGATATTATAAATCGTTTAGAGCAATTGGAAAATGGGGAGATTATGGATGATTATAAATTTTTATCGGCAAATTAGGGGGAACACTACCTTATTGACTCAGATTTGTTTATATGGTATTTATTTGGTATATAGTAGTAATTTTTAAATGACAAAATGTTTAAATCAAGATAAAAATACTATGGTTAATGAAAAAGTGCCTCTTGATTTAACCTTCATAACTAACGAATCAGGGAAGAAATTAACAGATAGACTGTGTGAGCTTATAAAGGACTGTAAGTACTTTGATTGTCTGGTTGCGTATTTTTATTTGAGTGGCTTTCACCTACTTGTTGAACCTTTAGAAAAAACTGAAAAGATAAGAATTCTCATAGGTTTAGGAACGGATAGACAAACCCTTGAATTGATAAAGTCGGCACAGAATCCGTCTTCACGTCCTTCTCATGCAGAAACAAAAGAAAAGGTGGTTGAGTTGATTGAGCAAGAAATGGCTGATTCTGAAGATGACCTTAAGGTTGAAATTGGGATTAAAAAATTCATCGAATGGATAAAAAAAGGAAAGCTTGAAATAAGAGCATATCCATCAAAGAAACTTCATGCAAAGCTCTATATCATGACTTTTAGAGAGGGGGACAGAGACATTGGAAGGGTTATTACAGGTTCAAGCAACCTTACTTATTCTGGGCTTGAGAAAAAACTGGAATTCAACGTTGAACTGAAAAATCCATCCGACTATTTTTTTGCCAAAGAGAGATTTGAAGCGTTGTGGTCTGAGGCTGTTCCTGTCAGTGAGAAATATGTTCAAACAATCAATGAAAAAACCTGGCTCAACGATAACATAACCCCTTACGAATTATATCTGAAATTCCTCTACGAATACTTTAAAGAAGACCTTTCTCTGAAGGAAAAACTTTCTTTGGTTTACTTACCGCAAGGGTTTAAACGGTTTGAATACCAGGAACAAGCAGTGTTGAACGCAAAAAAGATTTTAGAAGAACATGGTGGGGTATTCATTTCCGATGTGGTTGGGCTCGGAAAAACTTATATCACCGCGATGCTCGTAAAACAGCTTGATGGAAGAACGCTTGTCGTGGCCCCTCCTGCACTCCTAACCAAAAATAATCCCGGTTCATGGCCTAATGTTTTTTCCGATTTTAACGTGCAGGCTGATTTCGTATCAATCGGCAAACTTGACGATGCCATTCAGATGATAGAAAACAGAGAATATAAAAATGTTGTGATAGACGAAGCACACTACTTCAGAACAGAGGAGACCAAGAGATATGAGAAGCTTGCAGAGATATGCCGTGGAAAAAGGGTGATTTTGGTATCTGCTACTCCTTATAATAACTACCCAAGCGATATTCTTGCTCAAATCAAACTCTTTCAGAATGTTAGAAAAAGCACCATACCAGGTGTTAGCAATCTTGAAGAGTTTTTCAAAGAGCTTGAAAGAAGGCTAAGCAAAGTCAATCGTCAGAGAGATTACGAAAAATTCCTTGAAATAACAAGAGAGAACGCCAAAGAAATCCGCAACAAAGTGCTGAAACATATCATGATCAGGAGAACAAGAAGCGAGATTGAGAAATACTTTGCCGAAGATTTAGGACGAAACAACGTCAAGTTTCCAGAGGTTGAAGACCCTAAGCCCCTTTACTATCAGCTCAACGATGAAGAAGATGAAATTTTCACAGAAACAGTAAGGCTCATAACTCAAGAGTTTAAATATGCTCGCTACACGCCACTTCTTTATTTAAAAAAAGGAATAAAACCTCTTGAAGAGCAATCGCAGAGGAACATGGCTGGCTTTATGAAAGTCCTTCTTGTTAAGCGCCTTGAAAGTAGCTTCCACGCTTTCAAAAGTAGCATTGACAGGTTTATTCGTTCATATGAAATGTTCATTAAAGAATTTGAAAAAGGGAATGTGTATGTAAGTAAGGACTATATAAATAAAATATTTAACCTCATAGAAAAGGGGGATGATAAAGAAATTCAGAAAATTATTGATGAAGGAAAGGCAGAGAAGTATAACAAAGAAGATTTCAGGCCTGAGTTTGGAAGAGATTTGAAAGAAGACCTTGAAATTTTAAAAAGAATAAAATCAATGTGGGGCAAAATAAAAAGAGACCCCAAAATTGAAGTCCTACTCTCAAACCTTGAAAATAACCCAATACTTAAGGACAAGAAGGTAATTATTTTCACGGAATCAAAAGAGACTGCAGAGTATTTAACAGAAAAGATAAACGAGTATTTCAAAAAAGAAATCGCGCTCCTTTTCCACGGAAATTCATCTGAAGCCGACAGGGACAAAGTCATAGAAAACTTTGACGCAAGGGCCAAGAATAAAAAGGATGATTATAGAATTCTTGTGTCAACAGAGGTTCTCTCAGAAGGTGTCAACCTTCACAGGTCAAACATAGTGATAAACTACGATATACCTTGGAACCCAACGAAGTTGATGCAAAGAGTGGGGAGGGTTAACCGTATAGACACCCCCTTTGACAAAATTTACACCTTTAACTTTTTTCCAACAAAACAGTCTGAGTCTGAGATAGAGCTTACAAACATCGCCCGTTCAAAGATAGAAGCCTTCCTTACCTTGCTTGGTGGAGATAGCGCCATTCTGACTGAAGGTGAGCCTGTATCTTCTCATGAGTTATTTGATAAACTCCTTTCAAAGAAGACCATCACAGAAGATGAGGAAGAAGAAAGCGAACTTAAGTATTTGAGAGTTATTGAGGACATAAGGGACAAAAATCCAGAGCTCTTTGAAAAGATAAAATGCCTCCCCAAAAAAGCCCGCTCAGGGAAAGTTTTCAATCCATCTTTAAGTAATGTTGCCAGTCCCGGCTCTCTCGTTACATTTTTCAGAAAGGGAAAGCTAATGAAGTTTTTTTTATCAGAGAAGAATAGAACGATTGAGCTTGATTTTTTGACTACTGCTAAAATCTTGGAATCATTAGTTGACGAAAAGAGGGTAGAAATTCCCGTTGAAACTTACTACGAGTTGCTACACAAGAATAAAACAGCATTCTTTTACTCAACAGCAGAAGAGATAGTAAAACACAAGCATAGTAGTAAAGATATTTATAGCAAACTTATTATAGAGCTTAAGGCAACGCAAAGTCACAGCAAACAGCTCACCGAAGATCAGGAAGAATACCTCAAACGAGTCATAACCCAGCTTGAGCGTGGAGCCTTGCCTAAACAAACGGTAAAAAAAGTCCTGTCTGAGCTAAATAAACTTGGCAGAGAAAAATTAAATCCCTTAAAGGTTATTGCAGTCTTGCATAAAGAAATCTCAAACAGACTTCTTGAAAGTCATTACTCTGAAGTATCCATCGTAACCGAGGAAAAGAGAGAAGTTATACTCTCCTTATACTTGGCGAACGGTGAGTAGGAGAAACTCATGGATAGAGAGCAGGCAAAAAAGCTTATAATCAACACCTTTGAAAATCCCTTTGCTAAAGACCGCTTTGTTTATTTCCTGAGAAACCTTTTGAAATCCTTTGAGGAAAGCACCTTTGTCTATCAGGGGAACTACATCCCAGACGCCTTTGAAAAATACGTAAGGACTCTGGAAAGAGTTGGAAAGTATAACTACGACGGAAAGGAGATAGACCTTCTTATAGTAGAGCTTAAGAAAGAAACTTCCCTTGAACGTGCAAGGACGATGCAGAGAAACTTCATCGCCTGGTATCTGAAGGGGAGGTTAACAGATGCCGCGCTGGTTGCCTTTGTCTCCCCAACCAGCGAAGACTGGAGATTTTCACTTGTTAAGATGGACTATCGTTTTGAGGAGAAAAAGGTTAAAGAAGAAATTACCCCCGCCAGAAGATGGTCTTTCCTTGTAGGAAAGAACGAAAAGAGCCACACCGCCCAGAGCAGGTTTTTACCGCTTCTTGAAAATGATGATTGGAAACCTGCCTTAAAAGATCTGGAAGAGGCTTTTAATGTTGAAGTAGTTACTCAAGAATTTTTTGATGCCTACCGCTATGCGCTCCACGAAGTAATTATCAAAAATCTAAAACACGAGAATATAAACGAAATTCCTTATGAGAAAAAACATTCCTTTGCACAACAACTCTTATCAAGAATCCTGTTTATTTACTTCCTTCAGAAGAAAGGATGGCTTAAATGGAAAAACTACGAGCAAGACAAAAGTTATTTAAAAAATCTGTGGTTGAAATACAAAGAAAAGCACTGTAAAAAGGATAAATTTTATTCTATATGGTTAAAAAGCCTATTTTTTGGAGCATTTAATAAAAGATTTCAATTCATCCATTCTGAGTTGCCTGACGATATTAAAGAATCTTACTCCACGATGCCTTTTTTAAATGGCGGTCTTTTCTCGGAGAATGAATTAGATAAGATTGGCTTTGATGTGCCTGATGAAGTTTTTGAATGGTTGTTTGAGCCTGATTTGTGGTCTTCTGACAAAAAGAAGGGATTTCTTGAAATTTTCAATTTTACCATTGATGAGGCAACACCTCTTGACGTGGAAGTTGCGGTTGACCCTGAAATGCTCGGTAAAGTATATGAATCCTTGATAAACGAAGAGGAACGTGGTTCTTCTGGAATTTTCTACACCCCCAGAAACGAAATAGATTTAATGTGCAGGCTGTCTTTAGTTGAATATCTTCATGCTAAAGCAGGCATTGACAAGCAAGATTTGATAGACCTTATTTTTAATCCACCATCAATCAGCAAATACGAAAACATTGATAATCTGAAACTCATCCGCAGATACCTTGAAGAGGTTAAAATTGTTGACCCTGCGGTTGGCTCTGCTTCTTTTCTTGTTGGAATGATGAGCGTGCTGGTGGAGCTTCATTCTGAACTCACAAGAAAGATAGAAAACAGGGAAGAGAACCTCTTCGCCCTGAAAAACAGAATAATCCTTGAAAACCTTTACGGTGTTGACATCAAAGACTGGGCTGTGATGGTTGGTGAACTTCGTCTCTGGCTTTCGCTCATCATTGAAACCGATGAAAAATATATGGACATTTACACAAAGCCACTTCTTCCAAACCTTTCTTTTAAAATTCGACAGGGTGACTCACTGGTTGAAGAGATAGGAGGGGTATTCATAAATTTAAGAGGAAATGCTCTAAAAACATTACCAAAATCCATCCAGCAGAAAATTGCCGAACTGATTGATAGAAAAGCAGATTATTTCTCCGGAAAAAGAAGTGCAGACTTAAAAGAAAAGTATGAGATAGAAAGCTTAGAGATGGAGATTTTTAGGGAGATTTTGCAGAAAAGAATTGATGA
Source organism: Thermodesulfobacterium sp. (assembly GCF_030445475.1). Lineage (NCBI taxonomy): Bacteria > Pseudomonadati > Thermodesulfobacteriota > Thermodesulfobacteria > Thermodesulfobacteriales > Thermodesulfobacteriaceae > Thermodesulfobacterium > Thermodesulfobacterium sp. The sequence continues at coordinate 10,875 of NZ_JASUTP010000012.1, forward strand.
ATTAACAGAAAAAAGAAATCTTAAAGAGAAAGAATTAAATATGTTAAAAGGTCAAAAAGATCTTTTTGGAAAAGATAAATCACAAGAAAAAGAACTAAAAAACTTGAAGAAGAAATAAAACAATTTGAAAATGAAATACACAAATACCAAAATGTTCTTTATACAATCGGTAAAAGTGAAAAGAAGGATTACTTTCTTTGGGAAATTGATTTTGCAGAAGTTTTTGCCTTAAAAGGTGGCTTTGACATCGTAATTGGTAATCCACCCTATGTTAGACAAGAGCTCATAGCTTCACCACTTGAAAGAGAAGAGAATTACACTCCTGATAAATGGAGAGAGATTAAAAAACAATACAAAGAGAAGCTCATACAAGCAGTTCAAAGCGTCTGGAAAGATGTTAAAAAATAGACAAAAAGAGTGATTTATATGTCTACTTCTACTATCAAGGCTTATCCCTGTTGAATGATGGCGGAATTTTTTGTTTTATAAACTCCAACAGCTGGCTTGATGTAGGATATGGTGCGGGACTTCAAGAATTTTTGCTTAAAAACATGAGACCTATTTACATAATTGATAACATTGCTAAGCGTTCTTTCAAGCAGGCAGATGTTAATACAGTGATTGTTTTAATTCAGAAGCCAGTAAACAAACTGGAAGATTATGTGATAAAATTTGTTGCTTTTAAAAAACCATTTGAAGAAGCCATATCGCTAGATGTTCTTAAAGAAATTGAAATAGCAAACAAACCTATTTTTGACCATCTTCTCTTTAGATTTTATCCAAAAACCAAAAAAGAGCTTTTAGAAGAGGGCGTGGAATATCTAGAAGAAACAGAATTAGGATTAAAGCATTCTGTAGAATCTTTACCTTATATAGGTAACAAATGGGGTGGGAAATACCTAAGAGCACCAGAGATTTATTTTAAGATTCTGGAAAAAGGAAAAGATAAACTGGTAAGATTGGGAGATATTGCAGAGGTAAGATTTGGAATCAAAACAGGTGCCAACGAATTCTTTTATCTTAAACCAGTTGGTATGACTGTTAAGGAAGTTGTAGAAGTTGCTGAAAGAGATCCAAAAGCATTAATCAGAGTAAAAAATGGTGCTGGCTGGGAAGGTGAAATTGAGGCGGAGTTTTTAAAGCCGGTTATAAAAAGCCCAAGAGAACTAAAAACCATAATGGTAAAGCTTGAGGATTTGAATTATTTGGTTTTTATGTGTCATAAGAGCAAGGGGGAACTGAAAGGGACAAAGACGTTGGAGTATATTGAGTGCGGGGAGAGGCAAAAATATCACAAAAGACCAACATGTAGAAGTAGAAATTTATGGTGGGATTTGGGAGAGCAGGAAAAAAATTCATATTTATGGTCAAGAATACATAACGATTCACATAGAATTTATCGTTCGCACATTTATGCTGCGGATACATTTTCAGTGTTATATCCAAAATATGATTTTGATATTACGGGAGCCATACTTAATTCTACCATGGTGTGGTTTGGTAAAGAGCTACATGGAAGAAAAGTTCTCGGAGAGGGTGGCCTGAGTTCTTTAGGCGTTGATTTGGTAAATATACAGGTGGTAAATCCAGAAGTTGTTTCAAGGAAAATATTAAATTCCTTTAACAGACTCAGATCAAGAAATATAGAAAATATCTTCACCGAACTTGGTTTTGACCCCAACCATCCCATCCGTGAACAAGAGCCAAACCCTCTACCCGACAGGAAAGAACTTGACGATATCGTTTTTGACGCTTTAGGACTTACTGAACAAGAACGCAAAGAAGTCTACTGGGCAGTTGCCGAGCTTGTAAAGGCAAGACTGGATAAAGCAAAGAGTGTGTAAATGTGGTGGAAATATATCAAAAGGTGAATACGATAAAGCTCCAATAAGGTAGGATTTATACATGCAAACATCGGAACTACGGCAAATTCTTAGCAGGTTCGGGGAAGAAGTTTTATATTCAAAAATTCATCGGATGAAAAACCTTTTGAAGATTGCTGATTTTGACGAAGCCCTCTACAGGGAGCTAATGCTTTCCCTTGGCTATCCCAGGAACAAGCTTCAGTTTTTGGAGCTTTCTCTTCTTCTTCCATACAGAGAAATAAAAAAACTCAACACTCAACCGCTCATAGAAAAGGCTCTGCTCTACAGAGCTGGATTTGTAGAAGATTATTCTGGCCTTCCCCCTGACTTTGACATTTCCCTGAGATTAGAGAAAACATACTGGAACTACAGGTCAATACGTCCCGTAAACTTTCCTGACAGAAGAATAAAAGATTTTTCCCACTTGCTAGCTGAAACAACTCAAATGGGAATTTACAATTATTTCAAAAAGCAGATAGAGGTCAATTACACCGGTATAGTGGAGAAGTCATCTGCCAAGATGGCTGTTGAAAAAATAATGAATTTCAAGCGTATCGGTATAAGCAGAAAAAGGGAAATGTTTTTCAACATAATTTTACCTTTCTTTTTGGCAGATGATTCATTTAGTAAATATCATTCATTTTTGTTAAAGCTTTTTGAAGTCCACCCGCCTCTTGATGTAAACAGCAAAATAAAAAGATTTTATACTAAGGTTTCCTCTATGATTAACAGGGAAAAAGTGGAAATTTCAAACGTTAAAGAATACTTTGGGGCCATGAAGTACGTAGAAGGATAATGCGAATTAAAACCATCTCTCTCACCTAATCTGACGGTAACCCTCCAACCCTCTAAAGCAAGCCAAGTTCAAAGAATACGATCTTCAGATTGACGAGCTTGTCTACAAGCTTTATGATTTAAGCCGTAAAGAGATAGAGATCATTTAAGGAGATAGTAATCAATAAGAGCTGAGTTAAGGTTGCCGTTGAAATAGTCCTCTTACAGAGTTGATTTATTTACAAAAGAGTATAAATTTAGTTAGAAAAAATTGTAAGAAGAGGTGAGGTTATGTCTCAGGTAGATATAGAAGACCTTTTTTTAGAAGGAGCTAAACTGATAACCCTTAGAAGGTTTGACGAGGCTTTAGAATGTTTTGAGAAGGTCTTAGCCTTAGACCCTAACCACATCAAGGCTTTAGAAGCAAGGGCTGTGATCTACTTGCAAAAAGATCAGTTAGACTTAGCAGAAAAAGATTTAGAAAGGGCTCTTTCGTTAGAACCAGAAAATCCAAGATTATATTTTAGGTTAGGGCAAATTTATTATAAGAAAAAAGACTTAGATAAGGCCCTTGAGCTTTTTACTCGAGCTATAGACTTAGAACCGGTTTATCCTGCTGCCTATATGGCAAGAAGTCAAATATTAAGAGAAAAAGGGCTTGAAGAAGCTGCAGATTTAGAATTAGACAAAGCTGTACAAGTACAGAGAGAACTTGCTAAAGCCAGAAAAGTAGTAGATTTTTAGGTCAATACACCTTTTATTCCAACACCACCGTCCAGTTAAACTCGTCCTCTCTTTCTCCGTATTGTATTCCAGTGATATAATCGAAAAACTTTTTGGTAAGTTCTCCTGTTTGACCTTGCCCTATTACATAGGGTTTGTCTTTGTAACAAATTTCTCCTACCGGAGAAATCACAGCAGCAGTTCCTGTTCCAAAGCACTCTTTCAGCCTACCTTCCTGTATTGCTGAGATTACTTCATCTATAGAAATTTTTCTTTCCTTAGCAGGAATTCCTAAATGAGAAGCAAGTTTTAACACAGAATCCCTGGTTATCCCTGGAAGGATCGATCCAGAAAGAGCAGGGGTGGCTAATTCGTCAGAAAAATAGAAAAAGATGTTCATACTACCTACTTCTTCTACATACTTTCTTTCTTTTCCGTCTAACCATAGCACTTGGGTATACCCTTTTTGTTGAGCTACAGCCTGGGCTTTAAGGCTTGCTGCATAGTTTCCACCAGTTTTTACCTCGCCTGTTCCTCCTGGACAAGCCCTTACATATTCTTCAGTTACATAAATCTTAACCGGGTTAAATCCCTCGGCATAGTAAGGGCCTACAGGAGAAAGAATTATCATAAAAAGATATTCATGACTAACTTTTACCCCAAGTGTATTTTCTGTAGCAAAAATGAAGGGCCTTATATAAAGAGCTGATCCTTTTTGCTTAGGTATCCAGTCTTTGTCTAACAAAACTAAAGTTTTAATAGCCTCAAAGGCAAAGTTAGGGTCTACCTGAGGAATACACATCCTGTCTGCAGAACGATTTAATCTATTTATATGGTCAAAAGGCCTAAAAAGCCTAATCTTTCCGTCAACCCCAAAATAGGCCTTCATCCCTTCAAATATGGTTTGTGAATAATGCAACACTATAGCAGCAGGGTGAAGTTCTATGTTCGAAAACGGGATTATTTTTGGAGAATGCCAGCCTTTACCTTCCTCATATTTCATCACAAACATATGAGGAGTAAAAATTTTACCAAAGACAAGTTTATCAAAATTAGGGGCCTTTCTATCTTCAGGTTTAGCTAAATGAATTTCAATTTCCATGGTTAGGCCTCCTGTCTAATTTTAACTCAAATTTAGAATATACCTTTTCGTTTTTTTGACAAGACCTTCTTTTGAGGTAAAATTTAAAAACATGGGGTTAATCTTAAAGCAAAATAATCTCTCAAAAAGACAGCTTAACCAGGAAACCATCAACCGTTTCATAGGAGAAATTTTACACTTTACTTTAGAAAGTTTATTGGTTTGTGAAAAAGATATCAAAACACTTTTTCACGATAAAGAGTTTTTTACTCAAAAAATTTCCTTTTATCTAAAAAAAGCTTTAGCTCTGTATCAAGAACCTATTTTTGGGAAAGAAGAGATAGAAAAGAACGCAAAAGAGACCTTACTTAAACTTTTTGAAGAAATTGAATTTAAAAAACTGATTTGCAAGGTTTTAAAGCAGGCTAAAAACATATATTCTGAAGTAGAAGGTTTTTTGTTTGATGAAAAAACAGAAGATGCCAAGATGGTAAGGCCAGATTTAATAATTAAGTCTCTTTCGGGTTGGATAATTTTTGAGTTTAAACTTCATCAGGCTTCTGATCTTAGAGATGAAGACCAACTTAAGGGCTATGTTTCTTTGTTGCAAAAACTTTATCCTGATGTTAATATATCAGCATACCTCATAGTGTTAGAGCCTTTTAACATAATTGAAATAACCAAAAAAGATGCCTCAAGCTATACTAATTCCTGCCAACTCTCACTTTTTGAAAACCTTAGTTAACTTTTTTCTGGATGGAAGGTCTTTAGACGAAAGTATTTTAAAAACCTGGATAGTTTTTCCTAATAAACGTTCTGCCCTTTTTTTTAAACACTACTTAAAAGAAAAAGGAGGGAAGAACAAAGCTGGTTTTTTCCCTCGTATTTTTTCTTTAGAAACCTTGGTAGATTATCTTTATGTCATGCTGGAAGACCACCCTTGTCCAACAGGCACAAAGATTTTAAGGCTTTTACCCCTTTTAGAGGTTTTTCCTCAAGTTTTATCAGAAAATGTAAGCGAGAGTTTTGAAAAAAACTTTTTTTGGGGCATAAAATTTCTTGAGGTTTTTGAAGAGTTGGAAAAGGAGGATACAGAGCCTCAAAATTTGGTATATCCACCTGAAAACTTACCTCCTATCGCTAAAGATATTTTCGAAAAGCTAAAGAAAATTTATCTTGAATACAATAAAGTTTTAAACCAAAAGGGTTGGGTTAGCCCTACTTTTAGGTTAAAGAGGGTAGTAGAGACTTTAGAAAAGATTGATTTGAAAAAAACTTTTTTAGGTTCTATGATAGAAGAGGTTTGGCTGGTAGGTTTCGCTGGTTTACGAAAGATAGAAGAAAAATTATTTAAAGTTTTTTTAAAAAATTTTGAAAAAGCCTTTTTAGTATTCGAAGTTCCCAAAGAAGACCCTACCGTTTTGCCAAACGTGGTGAAAAACACGTTACAACTCTTTGGGATGAACCAGGATTATAGAGTTTTACCTAAAAAATATTATGCAAAAGAGGTAAAAACTCCTTCTATAAAAATTTATCGCTCTACTGACTTACATTTGGAAATAACGAAGGCATTAGACTTGATAAGGGAAAATCCTCAAAGGCCAGACGAGATAGCGATCGTGCTTTCTGACCCGAATACGTTAATACCTTTAATTTATAAACTGGAACAAAAAGATATTCCCCTTGAGGTGAATATTTCTCTTTTTTATCCCCTCGATAGTTTTCCTCTAAATTCTCTTCTCACAGCGGTTATAAAAGCTCAAAGAGATAAAATTCAGGGACTTTATTCTACCCAGTCTTATTTAAAAGTGATAAAACATCCTATGCTTAATCGTGCTTTTTCAGACAATACTTTTGGAGAGGAATTTTTTAAGCCTATAGAAGATTTCATTAGAAATAAGGGCTATGTGACCATAGATTTAGGAGAAATAGAAAAAGAATTTGGGGTTTATCATCAAGGTAAATACACCCAGGATATTATAGGAAAAATTATCAAGGAGGTTCATCAGGTTTTCTTTAAAAACTGGGAAACCATAAGATCTCCAAAGGATATAGGTAAAAACTTGGAAAAAATTTTAGAGTTTTTAAACCTCAAGGATTTTAATTTAAAGTCTCAAAGTTCTTTTCAAGATATAGTCTTACATAACTATCTTGAGGTAATAGAAACAGAGGTTCTTCCCTTTTTTACCAAAGATTACCTTCCTCCCTTTATAAACAATAAGGAAAATCTCTTAACCTTGTTAGAGTATCTTTTGAAAACCCAAAAAGTTCCTTTGTTTGGAGACCCTCTTAGGGGATTACAGATCCTTGGTCTTATGGAAACAAGACTTCTTTCGTTTAAAAAGCTTATCCTTTTAGATATAAACGAAGGAAGTTTTCCTCCTTCTCAAAAGTTTAACCCGTTGCTTACCGACGAGATTAAATCTTGGTTAAAAATACCTATTTTTAATCACAATGAACTTTGGAGCTATTATTTTGATAGACTTGTAAACTCTGCAGAAGAAGTACACCTATTTTATCTGCTTGTTGAGAAGTCGACTACCCAGGAAGTTAAAGAACCTTCGAGGTTTATACATAGGTTAAAATGGGAGTTAGAGCAACAAGGAAAGGAACCCGAAGAAGAGCTCATCCAACCTAACTTTTGTGTTTTTTCAAAAAGAGAAGAAGGGATACCTAAAACTGAAAAAATAAAAGAGAGTTTGTTTAACCACTTATCCAGAGAAAGGGTTAGTCGTTATTATTTCGAAACCTATCTTAAGTGTGGGGCTAAATTTTTCTTTAAGTATATAATGAAACTTAGAGAACCTGAGAGGTTGGGTTTTAAGGTAGAAGATCCAGGAAAGTTTATTCACAGTTTTTTTGAAGAATTTTTTAGGCCTTATGAAGGAAAAAGGTTTTTGATCTTAGAAATTTATGATGAAAATAGGATTAAAAATAAATTTGATATTCTATGGAAAAATTTTGAGTTTGAAAAAAAATTTGATCCTTTAAGTCATTACCTTTCAAAAACTATAACTTTGGCAAGTATTTTAAAATATTTTGAATTTTTAAGGAAAAAAGAAGAAGAAAAAAAGATAAAAGCGCATAAACTTCTTGGTTTAGAAAAAGATCTTGAGACTAAAGAAGATATAGTGCTTTGTGATGGTAGGACTTTAAATATTACATTTTATGGCATTTTTGATTTTTTGATAGAAAGGGAAGAAGAGGTGAGAAAATATTTAATTATGGATTTTAAAAGCAATCCTTCTATATCTCCTCAACCTAAAAAAATGAAAGAGTTTATAAATAAATATTCTCTGCCAGATAAATATGACTTAGAAAGTTTATGTTCAATACTTGAAAACTTTGGAGACAGCCTTGCAAACTTTCAGTTGTTTTTTTATTGCTATCTCTTCTATAAAAATAAACAGAAATTTATCTCTTCAAAGGTAGATAATTATATCATAAACGCAGGGTTTATTAGACCTTCTAACTTTAAGGAACCTGAAGATTTTCTTTTTAATCTTAAAAAGAAAGAATACGCTGCGGTAAATCAGTTTTTTGAAAAAGAAGCCAAAAGTTTTTTAGAATGGATAGTTAATCATATGTTATTCTCAGAAAAATTTTATTTTACTGAAAAAGAAGACTTCTGTAAGTACTGTGAGTATTTACCCCTTTGCAAAAATTATCGTTATTTAATATAGTGTAATTATTAAAAAAGGAGGGATAAGGTGGAAAGCTCTCTGGTGTTAGAAAAGTATGCAGAGAAAAACCGTTTTTACAGAGAAATAACAGAAAAAATACTTTCTGGAAAAACTTTAAACTTCGAAGAGGCTTTAAGGTTGTATCAAGAAGGAGATTTTTATTTTCTGGGCACCCTGGCTAATGTCGTAAAAGAAAATTTGCATCAAAAACGTTATTATTATACGATAAACAGACATATTAACTATACTAATGTTTGTACTACTAATTGTAAGTTTTGCGGATATCACAAAAAGCCTGGTGAAAAAGGAGGTTATACCTATCAAGTAGAAGAGATTATAGAAACGTTAAAATCAACACCAGAATTAAAAGAAGTTCATATAGTAGGAGGGGTAAACCCAGAGTTGCCTTATGAGTACTATGTAGAACTGATACGTAAGGTAAGGGAAAATTTTCCTTCTTTAAGAATTAGAGCTTTTACCTGTGTAGAAATAGACTGGTTCTCGAAAATTTCTAAAAAACCGGTAGAAGAGGTTTTAACCGAGCTAAAACAAGCAGGGTTAAATTCTCTTCCAGGAGGAGGGGCGGAGGTTTTTTCAGAAAGACTTCATAAGGAGCTCTATCCTAAAAAGATTGGTTATCAGAGATGGCTTGAGATAGCTAAGACAGCCCATAGATTAGGAATACCTACTAATGCTACCCTTCTTTTTGGACATTTAGAAACAGATGAAGAGATAATAAACCATCTATTAACCCTCAGAGAAGCCCAAGAAGAAACCAAAGGGTTTTATTGTTTTATCCCTTTGGCCTTTATACCGGAAGGCAATGAACTTTCCTATCTACCCGGGCCTTCTGCTTTAAAGATTTTAAAAACTATCGCTATTTCAAGGATTATTTTGTCTAACTTTCCTCATATCAAGGCTTATTGGGTTTTTCTGGGGGTAAAATTAGCTCAGATAGCCCTGTTATGGGGAGCAGACCATTTTCACGGAACGGTGATAGAGGAAAAAATAAGCCAATCTATGAGAAAAGATACCGTGGTACATCTTTCTAAAGAAGAAATTGAAAGACTTATCCAAGAAATAGGGGGTGAACCAGTAGAGATTTAAAAGCTTATTTACGAAAAAGCAGGTTAAGAATAATGGTAAGTAAAATGCTTATTAAAATACAAGTTGCTAAGGGAAAATAGAAAGTAAAGTTATCTTTTTTGATATAAATATCGCCGGGAAGTTTTCCTATATAAGGTATCTTGGGAAGTAAAGAAATAAAAATTCCCAGTAATATCAAGCAAAACCCTAATAATACTAAAAATTTTCCAAAACCTGACATCTCAGGCATATTTAAATTATAATCATCGTTACAAAACTTTCAACTTTAAATCTTAACTATATCAGTCTTCCCTTAAGTTTTAGATTAGAATTATATTTTTAGCTTACCTTCCAATCGCCACGCCCTCTCAAACTTTCAATATTATGAACGTGTACATGTTCTCCCTTTTTAATGTCTTTGGTTGCTCTACCGATAACTTCTCCATATTTGATGACGTTTTCTCCTTTTTTTATATCAACTATCGCAAATTTGTGGCCAAATTTAATATCTGACAACAGCGTGATCTTTACCTCTTGCCCATCTATAGTTATATACACTTCTTCTCCTGCTGATAGATCTTTGACTGCTGTGGCAACGTTGTCATTTTTATTAATAACGACTGCAAATTTTCTTTTTTCAGTCATACTTGGTACCTCCTCCTTAAGAAATATTCTCATTAAACCACTTAAAACTTTTTGAAATAGGTGTAAAAATGGAAACCCTTGTCATTTTATATTTTTTTTAAAAAGTAGAAATTAATTTAAACATGCCAAATTCTCTATGTTTTAAAGCCTCAGCTTTTGTTAATGATCCGTTAATAACTTCTATCAAAAGTTTAAACAGTCTTTCTCCGGCTTCTTCTATTGTTTCTGTACCTTCGATTATAGTGCCACAATTGAAATCTATATTGTCCTCCATATTTCTGTAAGTTTCAGGATTTCCAGTAATCTTGATAACCGGTGCTATTGGAGAACCAGTGGGAGTACCACGACCGGTAGTAAAGATAACAACTTGCGAACCGCCTGCTGTCATTCCAGTTATGGACTCAATGTCTTGCCCAGGAGTATCCATAAAGTACAATCCTTTACCTTGTGGTTTTTCACCATACTCTAATACTCCCTGCAAAGGTTTGGTTCCTCCTTTGTAAATAGCACCTAAAGACTTTTCTTCGATCGTGCTAATACCTCCTTCGATGTTGCCTGGAGTAGGTTGACCCCCACGCATATCTACCCCCATTGTTTTAGCTTTCTCTTCTGTTCTTCTAACTACCGAAATTAACCTTTCTCCTATTTCTTTACTTACTGCTCTTTTTGCAAGGATATGTTCTGCACCGATCACTTCGGCAGTTTCAGAAAATATACCTGTCCCCCCAAGGTCAATAATCTTGTCCATTACATAACCAGCCACAGGATTAGAAGCAAGTCCTGAGGTTGTGTCAGAACCTCCACATTCGACAGATAAGATTAAATTTGAGATATCAACTTCTTCTCTATCGAGTTTAGCAAGATCTTGAGCCATTTTACTTGCCAGCCTTGTTCCTTTTTCTATAGCCTTTAAACTTCCCCCACTTTTCTGTATCCCTACGTACTCAACAGGTTTCCCTGTCTTTGCGATTTCATCAACCACTCTTTCAGCCGAAACCCCTCCACATTCTAATGACACTACAAGTACTGCTCCTACATTAGGATTTTTTCCTAATCCTATCAGGACGTTTTCAGTCAAGACAAGATCGGCTCCAATTTGACAACATCCATGTTGATTGGCAAGTGATATCGCTCCTTCTACACAAGAAGCTATCCTCTCTGCCACAGTACTTGCACAGACTACGGTAGGAATTATCAAAAGATGATTTCTTACTCCTACTTCTCCATTAGGTCTAACATAACCTTTGAATTTCATCTTTGTTTACCTCCTGATTATATTTATCTGTCTTTTAGTTTCTTTTATAAATTTTATTCATAAAAAAAATTTTATTCATAAAAACAAAAAAGGAAAGATTTAAAATAAGGTTTACATAACAAATCTTATTCACAAACGATTGTATAGCTACCTGTAGTGCACGTTTATAAACTTTATGTGATTAAAAAGTCACATTCTGGTTTTTGCGTCCTTGTTTTTTAAGAAAGATATGTTTACATAAAAATCATAAAAATCTGATTAGATTAAACGGGGAGATAAGGTAAGATGAAGGTTAAGTTGATCTTTGACGGAAAAGAAGAAGTTTTGGCAGAATTGTTTGATACTCCCTGCGGTCAAGAAGTCTACAAAATTTTACCCATAGAATCCTACTTAAACACCTGGGGTGATGAATTTTACTTTTCTATACCTTTAGACCATCCTTTGGACGAAACAGCTACCTTAAAGGTAAAATCAGGAGACATAGGTTATTGGCCCCCAGGAAAAGCTTTAGCTATCTTTTTTGGACCAACCCCTATTTCTGTTGACGATGAGCCTGTACCTGCCAGTGAAGTAAACCTTGTAGGAAGGCTTTTAGAAGATCCAAAAAAGTTAAAAGAACTTAAAAATTCTAAAAAAATAACGATTATTCCTGTGGAATAATTAACCAGTCAGTTTTTTTAAGGCCTTGGGTATAAAATCGATGATGGTTGAAATCTGAGTAGCTGGGGTAGGAGAAGCTAAGGCACCAGCCAACCTGTTAGCTTTAGCCGCTAAAATACATGCCTTTTCTGGTGGATATCCTGCATAAATCAAAGCAGAAACTATACCTGTGAGAGTATCTCCTGTACCACCTATAGCTTCAAGCTCTGGAAGTAAAGGTTCATCTACAGTTGCTAAAATTTCTTGATTGCAGACTACCCAATCCTTTTCACCTTTGACCAAAAGATAATTAGGGGCATTTTGATGTTGATATGCCCGTTTTATCAAGCTTTCTATGTCCTTTTCGTTTGAGAGAAGAAAACCTCGGGTATAAAAAGGATGAGGGGCTTTTTCATCAGCTAAAAAGGCTAATTCACCTAAGTCTGGAGTAAAAAGGTCAAAAAAGTTAGCATATCCTGCCATTTTTACCGCATACATAAAACCTGCGTCAGCTATTAAAAAGGGTTTTTTAGAAAGTTTTTCTATCGAGAAGATTACTTTTAAACAGCCGTCTACTTCAGGAAGGATATAATGAAAGGTAAATACCTGAAAGGAAGTTTGAGAAATTTTTTCTGCTAAAAACTGATATAGAATCTTACTTCCCTTACCTTTACCTATATCTCCAACCAGAAAAACTATTGGATTGGACTTTTCAAAAACCTCCAAGGTTTTTATGGCAGAGGCGATGAGGGCAGCAGTTCCACGTTCTATAGGAATTTGCCATCGGTCTATGATAAGTCGATTATCATTTAAAACAGGAACTCCATAAACCAAAGGGAGTGTTTCATCAGGGATAATGCCTGCTATTCCGAACATAACAGTTCTTTAGCTTTTTCATAAGCTAAATGTAAGGCATATCCACAGAGGGTATGTCCTTTTTCCTTAGGAGGGAAAGAATGTTTCAGGTTTAATCCAACCAAAATCGAAGCCAAGTATGGGACATCAGGACATCCTCCTCCTGAAACATTAACGATGGTGAGAATTCTTTTATCTACCGTTATTTTCATGTTAGCAGCCCTTACCATCAAATACTCTCCAAAGTCTTTTACGTGAAAAAGGTCTACAGGCTTTAAAATTTCTTCTTCAGAAAAGGAAACGAAATCTAAAGGTTCTACTTTTTGAGTTTTTAGAAGGTTTATTATACCTGGGATTTCAACTACTGGTACTTCTATAGCAAGGTCACATCCTTTTCTAACTTCAGGAGGAGGCCCAACTACCTTTACTTTATAACCTTGTTTTTGTAAAATCCTTTCAGCTTGGATCACCTCAGAGGTGTTTTCAAATATAAGAAGAGCCTTTTGAGAACTTTGGTTTGTTTTATCTTTTTTGTTTCTTTTGGTTGGTAAAAGTTTATTAAGCCATTCCATCATTTTTTAATCACCAGCTTAATACTATCAGGAAGTTCTTTTATTTCAACTACCTCCCACCCCGAGGTTTTAGCTGCTCTAATGACATTTTCTTTAGCGGTAGGGTTATCCACCCATATCTCCAGTTCTCCTTGTCCTAAAGCTTTGATTGCTTCCAAGGTACGTAATACCGGTTCTGGACAAGAAAGTCCTCTTGCATCTACTACTTCTGGCATATTTCTCCCTCCTGCAATTTTTATTGTCTAAGCTTTTTTAACTCTCATGGTTAATCCTATGACTATACATACGATAAAGCCCAAAAGGATAGCTTCAGGGGTATGAGGTCCTATTCCTTTAGGAGAGGCTGCTAAACCAAAATTGTGGGCTACAGCAGCACCTACTATCATCCCAGTAGCAAAGATAGCAGCATCTCCATCTCCTTCTCCAGAAAGAAAGAGTTGTCTTCCAGGACAACCACCTGCTAAGGCAAAACAAAGCCCTGCTAAAGCCATACCTAAAAAGTTCCATAACTGCATGGTATGAGCTATAGGCTGATTTTCAAAACCTGGATTGAACTGTCCTAAAATAAGGTTGGTTATTAATGCAGAGACAAAAAAAGAAGCAACCCCTAAGAATAGATGAAATTGCCTAAAAAGGATTACATCCCTAAAGGCACCCATAGTACAAAATCTACTTCTTTGGGCAAGGATCCCTATAAAAAGACCGGCTAAAAGAGAGATAAAAATAGGGGCATGTTGAGATCCAGGACCCTTGATACTAAAAAACAAAAACTCCCCTTTGTTAGTACCAGGTAAAGGACTATCGATTAAAAGTAAAACTAAACAAACTAACATCAAAAAGGGAAAACCTAATCCAGCGGCTTTATAAGGGAATCCTTGAGACCTGCCAAGAGAGTATCCCATCCTGAAGAAGATAGTTCCTATAAAGACACCGAAAATCAAGCCTGCTAAACCAAAGATAGCGTTGAAGTCTCCTCCTGCAAGCCTTAGAACGGTTCTCCAGGGACAACCCAAGAAGGTTAAAGCACCGATCATCGCAAACATCCCTAAAATAAACCTGATAAAAGGAGCAGAACCACCCCTTGGGCGGTACTCTTTAAACAAAAGAGCACTTATAAAAGACCCTAAAACAAATCCTATGATTTCTGGTCTCATATACTGGACTACCTCTGCTCGATGAAAACCTAAAGCTCCTGCTATGTCCCTTTCCATACAAGCAACACAAATCCCCATGTTAGGTGGGTTTCCAAGTTTTTGAAGAATGGGAGCTAAGATTCCTATGATAGCACCTACTAAAATAATGCCCCACCTGGTAGCTAAAAAATTACTGATGCCGTTCATCCACTCCTCCTTGGTTTATAAGTATATTTTTGATTAAGTATTAAAAATAGAAAAAATCCAATTTTAAGTCAAATAGAAAAAATCTATCAATTTAAAAATGATTTATAGTTTTTTTCTATAAAAGATACCCTTGTCTTTGAGTAGGTTTTTTGTATATTCAAGGTAAAAATATTTGAAGAATGGAGAGATGTTGGATTTAAGGAAGTTAGAGGTTTTTATTAAGGTATATGAGACCCAAAGTTTTTCTAAAGCCTCTTCTGCCTTACATCTTGCTCAACCAACCATTACTCTTCATATCAAAGACCTTGAGCAGGAGTTAGAGGTCAATCTTTTTGACCGAAATACCAGAAAGGTAGTCCCTAGTAAAGCTGGGAAAATAGTCTATCGTTACGGGAAAGAGGTTTTGAATATACTTAAACAGATGGAAAAAGAATTAAAACTTCTAAAAGATGAAAAGGTAGGGTTGATAGAAATAGGGGGTAGCACCATACCAGGTCAGTATATCCTTCCCAAGCTTATAAAAAGTTTTAAAGAAAATCATCCGAACATTTCAGTTTTCTTAAAGGTAGGAGATAGCAAAGAAATAATAGAGATGGTCTTGGCAAGAGAAATCGATTTTGGTATGGTAGGAGCTGTTTTTACTAACAAAGATTTGGTGTTCTTCCCTTGCTATGAAGATGAAATAGTTCTTATTGGCCCTACAGATTTTAATAAAGACGAAATAGAGTTAGAAGAATTGTATCATATACCGTTGTTAAAACGAGAGGAGGGTTCAGGCACCTGGAAAAATTTTTTAGAGGCTTTAGATAAAAAAGGTATAGATTGCACTAAGCTTAACCTCATAGGAGAGATGGGATCTACAGAGGCGATAAAAGAAGCAGTAAAGTCAGGCCTTGGTTTTGGTTTCGTTTCTTCCTTAGCCGTAGAACTTGAAACTTCTCTAAAAATTTTAAAAGTAGTAAGAATTAAAAATTTTACGATAAAAAGAAAATTTTATGTAGTTTATCCAAAAATGGCAAAATTTTTACCAGTAGAACATAAATTTTTAGATTTTATCAAGAGTTTTTCTAACGTTTAATCTGAGAGATTCCAAAAATTCCTGCTCCTATAGCCCCTAGAAAAGGAGATTCATCAAGGGTAATTACCTTAGTTTTTAGTTGTTTTTCTAAAAACTTTTTTAAAATTTGATTTTGAGAACATCCACCAGCAAAAACAAAATCTTCAATAACATTGGTTCTTTTTAACATAGAGACTACCTTTTGAACTACCGCAAAATGTACACTTTTTAAAATTTCTTCTCTGGGAACTCCCTGGGCTATAAGCGAAATAACTTCTGATTCAGCAAAAACGGTGCAAAGACTGCTGATTTTTACCTTAACTTCATCGTCGAGGTCTAACTGGTTTAATTCTTCTATCTCATACCCTAAAGCCTTACACATTATTTCTAAAAACCTGCCTGTGCCAGCTGAACACCGGTCGTTCATTTCAAACTTAACTACCTTACCTTCTTCATCAAGACCTATAACTTTTGTGTCCTGACCACCTATGTCTAAGATAGTCCTCACCTTAGGATGGATAAAATGGGCTCCCATAGCAAAGGCTTTGATTTCAGAAAGGGTGATACAGTTTGGAAGTTTATTATTAATAAGGTTTCTTCCATATCCAGTAGCAACTATCTGATCTGGTTGGTATTTGTTTATATATTGAAGACACCTTTCTAAGGGTTGGTAAGAAGTTTTGTCTCTTTCTAAAAGGGTTAACCTTTCATTTTCAAAAAGGGCCACTTTAATATAAGTAGACCCAACATCAAGTCCTAATATCCTCATAGGTTTTTAAACTTAGTGATGTGACTCTTTACACTTAAGGGTTATAACGTTTCTATAAAAGCTTCACATCTTGTTTTAAGTTGTCCTATATCTTCCGTGCTGTAATTGGTATCTATCTTTAAAAAAGGAAGGTCAACAGCGCTTTCTACCTGATAGGCTTCAAAAAGATAGGGGGTACAAAACTGGATAGAATAATAGACTATCCCCTGAGCTTTTAATTCTTTAGCCATGTTTTGGATTTCTTCAATCCTTTCTGGATTGGGAGTGAAACAGGCACAAGGCGTTTTTAGGTATCTTTCTGCTAAAAGTTTGATGCCTTCTTCTATACTACTAAAATCTTCAGGCACTAAACTATGATAATACCTTCTTCCTATACAAGACTCTTCACCTACCACAACAGCACCGCTTGTTTCTATCATGTGATGAAGTTTCCAGTTAGGTAAGGCAAAAGGACATCCGGTAATAAGTATTCTTGGTGTTCCTTTAGGTTTAACACCTATTCCTTTTTTAACCCTTTCCTCAAGTTCATCGCAAAGTTCGTTAACTTTTTGGGTAAACCTTACAGGGTCGTCGTAAAAGGCAATCTGATTCACCAAAAGAGCATCAAGACCTGAGATAGGAGCTGGGTCATAACTTCTTAACTTTTCAAGTCTCATCAAGGCTTTTCTTTTTTCGTTTACAACCTTGACTTCCTCTTTAAAACGCTCTAAAGTCATAGTTTGCTGACTTAGCTCTTCTAACTTGTTTTTAAGGGCAAAAAGTTCCTTTAAAAACAGCTCTCTCCCTCTTTCTGTTTTCATATGAGGAACTTCCATAACATAGACTTTTTGAGTAAGTTTATTTAAGATTTCATAAGCTTTTTTCTTTCCGTCGCAGGTTGTTTCTCCTATTAAAAGGTCACAGCTTTCTGTGTAAGGACAAACTTGAGTAAGTTTAAAACCTATAAAAGCCTTGATAAGGTCACAGGTGTTTTTAGGTAAAACTTTTTCTGCCTCCTCAAAACCTATCTGAGCCCCTGCACAAAGCCCCACACATATTCCGTCTACCGCACGTATCATCTCTTCAGGTACATATACACAAAAGACCCCCACTACTTTTTTCCCTTGTTGTTTGGCCTCAAGGAGTTCTTTTATCCTTAAGCCATGGGCCTCAGAAACTACAAAGTCAAAGTATTTCATCCCTTCAGGACGGTTTTCTTGAGAAAGATAGATTTGTTGATAAAATTCGGCTAATGCCTTAAGTAAACAATCATGGTTTTCTAAATCTATTCCCAGGTTTTCCCACATTTTGATATAGTCTTCTCCCATAAACTCCTCCTACTTAAATATTTAAGTTTTTTGAAGGTTAAAATCAATTTTTCATGAAAAAGATGTGAAGTCAAATAGAAATTATAAATAAAAATTAAGTTGATATATTGAAAAAAAACAATGAATTTAAGGGTATATCCTCACAGTAGGGCAGTGACCTTGTGGGTCTTGAACTTCTCCGATGAGAGTTACGTTATCAAGACCAGCTTTTTTTATTTTTGTTTCAAAGCTTGTTTTTTTTTCTGGTGGAACAGCTACCAAGACTCCTCCAGAGGTTTGAGCATCAGATAGTAAAATCAATTCGTCTTCTGAAACTTCAGGATGGATTTGTATAAATTTTTTGCAAAAATTAAGGTTATGATAGTCTCCTTCAGGGACTATCCCCATAGAAATTAAATCCTTAGCCTCTTCAAAACAGGGAACTTTGCTGGCATAAATAATAAGGTCTTTTTTACTGGCTGTTGCCATCTCAAGGGCATGTCCGATTAGTCCAAAGCCTGTGATGTCAGTAGCAGCTTTAAGACCTAACTCTGTCATGATAGCACAGATTTTGTCGTTAAGTTCAGTCATGGTAGTTACCATTTTTTGATAAGCCTCATGTTTCTCGTCAAACAGTTTACCTTTATAGGCGGTTATTAAGATTCCTGTGCCTATGGGTTTAGAAAGGTAGAGAAGGTCACCTGTTTGGGCTTGACTGTTGGTTATTATTTTTTTAGGATGAACCAAACCTACCACTGCAAGCCCGTATTTAGGTTCTGGGTCGTCTACGCTATGTCCACCTACCAGTAAAGCCCCTGCTTCTTTAATCTTAGACAAACCACCTCTTAAGATTTCTTTTAAGATTTCTTTAGGAATCCCTCTCTTAGGAAAAGTTATGAGGTTTAAAGCCAAAAGAGGTTTTGCTCCACAGACATATACATCTGCTAAAGAGTTGGCAGCGGCTATTTGACCGAAGGTATAAGGGTCGTCTACCACAGGGGTAAAAAAGTCTGCAGTAAAAACCAAGGCTTTTTCTTCATCTAATTTATATATACCTGCATCTGCTCCATGTTCAAAACTTTGAATAAGGTTAGGATGAGAGGGTAGCTCTAAACCTTCTAATATTTCCACAAGAAACTCTTGTGGAAGCTTGGCTGCTCAGCCTGAAGCCTTGACCATCTGAGAAAGTTTAATTTCTGGCACACTCACTTGGGTCTCCTTTAATTTTCTCTACAGCATGTTTTATGATAGGTATTAAACTGGGAAAAATTTCGCTTATCGCTTTTGGGCTACCAGGGAGGTTGATGATAAGGGTTTTTCCCCTAACTCCAGCTATTCCCCTTGTCAGGGCTGCCATCGGAGTTAGGGGATAACTTATATATCTTATAAATTCTGGGATCCCCGGGATTTCTTTTTCTATTATTTCTTTAGTAGCTTCAGGGGTGACATCTCTTGGATAAACCCCTGTTCCTCCGTTGGTAACAATAAGGTCTAACTTTTCTTTATCTGCCCAAGAGGTTAACACTTCTACTATCTTTTCTTTTTCATCAGGTAGGATTAAATATTTGGATACCAGCCAGCCTTCTTTTTCTACCAAGGTTTTAAGAAGTTCTCCGGTTTTATCTTCTCTTTCCCCTTTAAATCCTTTATCACTAAGGGTAAGGATACCTACTTTTATCATTCTTCTTTAGCAGCCTCCATCTGAGATTTTCTTTCTGCAATCACCTTTTCTGCCACAAAAGGTGGGGCTTCTTCGTAATGAGAAAATCTGGAGATAAAATACCCTCTTCCTCCTGTAAACCCTTGCAAAGATACTACATAATTTTGAACCTCTGCCATAGGAACCACCGCAGATATTTTAGTCATCTTTTTATCTTTTTCAATCCCTAAAACCCTACCTCTTCTTGAGTTTAGGTCTCCTACTACATCTCCTACAGTTTCATCTGGAACATATATCTCCATTTCTACATAGGGCTCTAAAAGTACAGGGTTAGCTTGCTCTACACCTTTCCTAAAACAGTGTATAGCAGCTATCTTAAAAGCAAGGTCAGAAGAGTCTACTTCATGAGACTTTCCGTCGTAAAATTGTACCTTCACGTCAACCACAGGGAATCCTGCTAAAGGACCTCTTTCCATAGCTTCTCTTACTCCTTTTTCTACTGCCGGAACATAGTTTCTCGGAACGTTCATACCGGTAAGAGTTTCTAAAAATTCAAAACCTTTACCCCTTTCTAATGGAAAAATATTAAAATGTACCTCAGCGAACTGTCCTCTACCTCCGCTTTGTTTTTTATGTCGGTAAATAACTCCATGTACCGCTTTTTTGATGGTTTCTCTATAAGGAATCTTAGGGGTAGAGAGTTTTACCTTTACTCCAAACTTTTCTCTTAATTTTTCTATGGTTTTTTCTATGTGTAATACTCCTAACCCGGAGATAAGAAGTTCTTTAGTTTCTTCATCTCTGGTAAAGATTATAGAGGGGTCTTCTTCTTTTATTTTTACCAAAGCCCCACTTATTTTATCTTCGTCAGCTCTGGTTTCTGGATGGATAGCCATAGTAATCATAGGAGAAGGAAGTTCTGGTAAAGCAATAGGTTTAAACTTAGGATTTTTGGAAAAAGTGATCCCTGTATATAAACCGTCAACCTTGGCAAAAACGATAACCTCTCCTTCTTTAACTTCTTTTACTTGCTGTAATCCATCTCCTCTTGGGACAAAAATTTGTGTGTATTTTTCTTCCTTTCCATTAGACGTAAAGATTGTGTTGTCTGAGAAGAAAGAACCAGCAAATACCCTTCCATAAGAGAGTTTGCCAGCGAAGGGATCTATGATGGTTTTAAAGATAAAACCAGAAGATTTTTCGTCTGCTTCTATACGTGTTCTTACTAACTCATAGGAAGGTACAAAATGATATAAGTATTCCAGAAAGACAGATACTCCTATGCCTGGTTTGGCAGCACCAGCAAAGATTAAGGCAATTTTATTGTTAGCTAACCCTAATTTTAGTCCTTCTAATATTTCTTCCTTAGTTAAACTACCTGTATCCAGATATTTTTCTATTAATTCGTCTTTACCTTCAGCTGCAGTTTCTATAAGGTTTTCCCTTAAAGTAGAAACTCTATGTTTCACATTTTCCGGATAATCTATGTATTCAATCTTATTTCCTTTTTCTAGGATAGCTTTATCTTCTACCAAATCTACCAAAAGGTTATTAGGTTGACCTTCAAAGATATAAACGACAGGTACTTGTAAGATCTCTAAGTTATCCTGAAGGTCACAGATGGTTTGACCAAAATTACTCTTTTCTTCGTCTATTTTATTTATAAAGATAAAAAGCGGAACACCCATTTCTTTTGCCATTTCAAACACTCTTATAGTTTGATATTTAATAGGATTGGAAGAGTCTACCACCAAAATAGCTGCATCAGAGACTTTTAAGGCCCACTTTACTTCACCTAAAAAGTTTTCATCCCCTGGGGTGGTTAACAGATAGAAAGGTGTATCTTTATAATTAAACCCGTAGATTTTAAGATAAAAGTTGGACTCTTTTTTTTGTCCTTTAATGGTTTCTCCACAAACTTTACATAGTGCTTCAGAAAGTTTTGCCTTACCTGCGTCGGTTTGTCCTAAGATGGTTAATACTTTAGGCACCCCCATATTATAACCCCCTTGGTTTAAATTGCTTATAAAAATATTAAATAAAAAAATTTGTTTAAATAGTCAAGGTTGATTTTAGGGGTTAGATTTTTAAATTAATTTAGATACTAATAAAAATAATAAATTATGGTTTAGTCTCTTGTTTTTTTTTTGTTGTAGTGTTATTGTTTAACAAAGCAGTAAAAAGAGGTTATTTAAAATTCCCTTAAGGTCTCGGTTTAATTTTCATATAACTTCTTTTCTCTGCTAACAAATTAAACAAATCATGGAGGATTTATGTTAACTTTTCAAAGTTTTAACCTTTCTAAGAAAACGCTTGAGGCGTTAGACATTATGGGTTATAAAGACCCTACAGACATTCAAAAAAAGGCTATACCTTTTATTTTAGCAGGAGAGGATTTAGTAGGTCAGGCTCAAACTGGTACAGGCAAAACTGCCGCTTTTGGAATTCCTATCGTAGAGAAGGTAGAGTTTAAAAAGAAGGAACTTCAAGCCTTAATCCTTGTCCCTACCAGAGAGCTTGCCATTCAGGTTAGTGAAGAAATAAGAAACATAGGAAAGAATAAGAGGATTTTTGTGCTTACCTTTTATGGAGGGAAACCTTTAAAAAAACAGATAGAACTTTTACAAAAAAGGGTAGGGAAGGTTTTAGTAGGTACTCCCGGAAGGATTAAAGACCTTATCAATAGAGGATATCTTAAGCTTGATGGTATAAAGATGTTAGTCTTAGATGAGGCAGATAGGATGCTTGACATGGGTTTTATAGACGATATCGATTACATAATTTCTCAAACCCCTAAGGAAAGACAAACCCTTCTTTTTTCTGCCACCTTACCTAAGGAAATTTTGATTTTAGCAGAAAAATACCTTAGAGATGGTTATAAAACCATAAAAGTTAAACCCGAAGAGATTACTTTAAAACAGATAAGTCAAGAGGTTTACAAAGTGCCTTCTCATATGAAGTTTGAAAAACTAACGGCAATTTTATCTATCTGGCAAGAACCTAAGATCATTATTTTTGTGCAAACTAAGTTAGAGGCAGAAGAGTTAGCCAAAGCTTTAAGGGAAGAGGGCTACTCAGTAAAAGCTATACATGGAGATTATCCGCAGAAAAAAAGAGAGATGGTGATGAGGGGTTTTAAGGCAGGAGAATTTAAAATTTTAGTAGCAACCGACGTAGCCTCGAGGGGTTTAGACATTAAAGATGTTGGATTGGTAATCAACTATGGACTGCCTAAGGATGCCGAATCTTATATCCATCGTATAGGCAGAACCGGAAGGGCTGGTCAAACTGGTACGGCTATCTCTTTGATGAGTAGGTCTGAAGAGAAGTTTTTAAGAAATATCATGTTTAAAACTAAAGTCAAACCTATGGTCAAATCCATATAACATCTAACTATAAGAGGTCTTGTAAGGTTGGTTAATCTCACAGGACCTCTTATAGAAAAAAATCTTCTAAAGAACTTGACATCATAGTTAAAATTGATATTTTAACTATGACATGAAAAAAATTTCTATATTTTTAGTTTATACAGATTTAAAAGACGATATTCTTTTAGCTTTAAAGTCTCATTTAGAGACTATTTTTGGATATTCGGTTAATTTTTACGGTTTGGTTTTTGATTTTTCTTTAGCCTACAACCCCAAAAGAAATCAATACATCTCCTCTAAAATCATAGATCTTTTCTCTAAATATAAAAAAAATTTAAAAGAAAAATGGGTAGTTTTAGTAGACGTTGACCTTTATAGTCATGGGCTAAATTTTGTTTTTGGAGAAGCTGACCCTAAAAGAGGAATAGCTGTAGTATCTCATGCCAGACTTAACCCTGAGTTTTATGGGTTAGCTTTTGACGAAAAAATTTTTACAGAAAGGCTTATTAAAGAGGTTACCCATGAGCTTGGTCATCTTTTTTTTCTACCTCATTGTTTTCACCCAAACTGTGTGATGAGTTTTTCTAATACCATAGCGGATGTAGACAGAAAAAATAAATCTTTTTGTTTTATATGTGAAAGTTTTTTGAAAACTTATTTGTGTATGGAGAAAATTTTTATAATATAAAACTTTTAGGAGGAAGAGATGTTTAATCCTAAGATGGAAACTTTACCAAGAGAAGAGATTGAAAAAATTCAGCTTGGTAGATTAAGAAAAACCATCGCATTTCTTAAAAATTCTAAATCTATGTTAAAAGAGAAGATTAAAGACATCCATCCTGAAGATATAAAAAGTTTAGATGATTTAAAATACCTGCCTTTTACGACAAAAGATGACTTAAGGGATGGTTATCCTTTTGGACACATAGCTGTAGATCCTTCAGATTGTGTAAGAATGCATATGAGTTCAGGGACTACAGGAATCCCAGTATTAAACCTTATGACTAAAAATGATGTGGCTCAGTGGGGTGAGATAATGGCTCGATGCTTGGCTTGTGCTGGGCTTACCTCAAAAGACAGGTTACAGATTATGCCTTCCTTTGGGTTATTTAACGGAGGTTTTGGTTTTCATTATGGAGCAGAAACCTTAGGATGTTTTATCGTTCCAGCAGGTGCTGGAAGAACTCTTATGCAACTTAAACTTATAAAAGATTTGGGGGTTACCGCCATAGGGGCTATAGCTTCTTATCCAGCAAGACTTATCGAAGTAGCTCAAGAAAATGGGTTTGATTTTAGAAAAACTAATCTTCGGGTAGCTATTTTAGGTGCTGAAACCTGGTCAGATGAATACAGAAAAAGGATAGAAGAGATGATGGGGGTTAAAACCTTTGATATCATAGGGATGACAGAAACCGGGGGAGTAGGTTTAGGGATAGATTGTGAAGCAAGAAAAGGCATTCATGTTTGGGAAGATCATTATATCATAGAAATCGTACATCCTGAAACAGGTGAGGTATTGCCTTTAGGAGAAGAAGGAGAAATAGTGGTTACTACTCTTACCAGAGAAGGCTTGCCTCTTATCAGGTATAGAACAAGAGACATATCTAAGATAATAAGTTACGAACCCTGCGAGTGTGGAAGAACTCACGTTAGAATAGATAGAATTAAAGGCAGAACAGACGATATGTTGAAGGTAAAGGGGGTAAATTTTTATCCTTCTCAGATAGAGGCTATACTTTTGAAGTACAAAGGACTTGCTCCGTATTATCAATTGGTAATAGAAAATGTAAAAGGCAAAGATGAGATGACCATCATTGTAGAAAAAACCGATGGGGGGTTAACCGATCAAGAAATGGAGAGGCTAAACTTAGAACTTTATGATTTTTTAGGTTTTAGAAGTAAGATTCAAATCGTTCCTGAAGGCACCATTCAAAGGGTTCCAGGAAAAGCTGTACGAGTGATAGATAAAAGAAAAAAATAAAAAAAAATTTATAAAAATTTGTTGTTTAATAGAAATTAGAACTTAAAAACCTACTTTTTTAGAACTTGTTAGGCTTGACTTAAGGATTGAGCTTATATAATATCTATATCTAATAGGCAAAATAGGGTTATTTTAAAATCTTTCTTTATGGGGGTTGATAATGGGAAAAATTTTTAGATATTTTTTTCTTGGGTTGTGTTTATCTGGAGTTCTGTTGGGGATCAGTTTTTTTCTTCCTCTAACCTTTAATAAATCGTCCATAGCAAGTAGTAGTGGTACAAACGATGCTTGTTTAAAATGTCATAAGTTAGAGAGGCTTCATAAGGTTTTACCTAACGGAGAAAAGATGGCTCTTTATGTAGAACCTGAAAAGTTTCAGGCTTCTGTTCATGGAAGTATGGATTGTCTTTCTTGTCATGCCGACCTTAACGTAAAGGAACATCCAAGACCGATGAAAATTGCCAGTGTAAGGGAATATAAAAAAAGAGTTTCTGCTAATTGTGTAAATTGTCATGCTATCGAAAGTCTTTCTCCTATCCATAAAAACATAGTAAAAGAAAATAAACTCTCTTGTGCAGAGTGTCACGGTTCACATTACATTAAACCTATAAAAGAGGAATTTGATAGGATTGCTAAAGATTGTTTAAAGTGTCATAAATTAGAGAGGCTTCATAAGGTTTTAGCTAACGGAGAAAAGATGGCTCTTTATGTAGATTCAAAGAAGTTTTATGATTCTGCTCATGTAAATAAGGTTCATTGCTTATTCTGTCACCAGGATATCGATAAAGCTACTCACCCTAAACCAATCAAAATAGAAAGTCGTTACAGCTATTCCAAAGGGGTAAACCAAAACTGTCTAATCTGTCATCCTGCGTCCGGACTTTCCTCTTTTCATCAAAACATAGTAAAAGAAGGAAAGACTCTTTGTTCTGAATGTCATAATTCTCACTATGTTAAACCTACCAAATTGGTAAGAAAACAGACCCAAGAATGTATAAAGTGCCATAAAGTAGAAAGGTTGCCTAAGGTTTTAGGTAACGGTGATAAGATGTATCTTTATGTTAATTCAGAAAAATTTGCCAAAACTCCTCACGGTAAAATAGGTTGTTTTGCTTGCCATTATGATATTTATAACACAGATTTTCATCCTAAACCTATTAACATTAGATCTATAAAAGATTACACTAAAGAAATGGCTTCTCGTTGTACTAAATGTCATACTTATGAAAGCATTTCTAAACATCCAGGTCATGCTATGGTAGCTAAAGATAAGAGGTTTATGTGTATTGATTGCCACGGATATCATACAAATATTCCTGTGGGGGTTAAATAATGAAAAAAAAGACGCTATATTTTTCTTTCTTGTTGTTAAGTCTGCTTTTGTTGACAACCGGTTTGCTTGCTGCTACTTCTAAAAGGGTTATCGGAAGTTTACCTTCTCAAGACCTAAGTTTTAAGGAATGGAAGCAAAAAGCAAGTTTTAATGAATACTGCATGTCTTGTCATAAAATTGAGTTAAGCAAAACGTTAAAAAGTGGTGAAAAGTTAAATCTTAAGGTAAACTTAAATGAAATCAAACAATCTGTTCATAGCAACTTTCAGTGTATCGTATGTCACAGTGATTTTTCAAAAACTAAACATCCTTCATATACATTTAAGAATAAAAGAGAGTATGCGGCTAATCTTTCTAAACAGATATGTCAGAAATGTCATACCGATGCTACATTAAGAAGAAATCAGGTACACTACACCATTTCTAAGACTGCTTCTTGTATAGAATGTCATGGATATCATGGGGTTAAACCAGCCAAAATAGGTAAAAATTTACCTGAAAATCAATATTGTTTGACTTGCCATAGTAAATCTATAACTAAAAAGCTTGAAAATGGTGAAGTTCTTTCAGTAAAGGTAGATGGGTCTCATCTTTTAAGTTCTGTACATAAAGACCTTAAGTGTACTGATTGTCATAAAGGTTATTCTAAAACAGAGCATCCTATTAAAAAGATAGCATCACTAAAAGAGTATAGAAAACAAGCTATAGAAATATGTAAGCAATGTCATACTAAAGAGGTAGATCAATTTAACAAAAGTATCCATGCCAAGGCTTTTTATCAAGGGAAAGAGAAGGCTCCTGACTGTATAAGATGTCATGATTATCATAAAGTGGCGCGTATTTTACCTAATAATGAGTTAAAGTTCAATCTCTGTGCAAGTTGTCATGGAGAAGAGGCCAAGGCTTACAAAGATAGTATTCATTTTAAAGCCCTTTCTGAATCCAAGCCTAATGCTCCTAATTGTTCTAACTGTCATAAAGCCCATGACGTTTTACCTGTTAGTATGGCAAAGTTAAACGACTCTTGTTTGTCCTGCCATAAGGACTCCAAGAAGGCTCATAGTAAATGGCTCTATAATCCACCTTTTACCTTAGAATCCTTTGTAGATGTCCATTTTAAGAGTGCTTCTTGTAGTGTGTGTCATGCAAAAGGTGAAAAGGCAGTGATGCTGTCTTTGGTAGATAAAGCTAAAAAAACAGGCATAACGGTAGAAGATCTAAGTAAAGCTTTAAACTGGCCGGTTGAAGAGGTAAAAAATAAGATAGATCTTAATAAAGATGGTTTGGTCCAGGAAAAAGAGTTCTGGCAGTTTTTGAATACGGTTAAACAGAAGGTGAAAGTTGAATTAAAAGGAAGATTAGA
>NZ_JASUTP010000036.1:0-11164 GCF_030445475.1 Thermodesulfobacterium sp.
TAGAAATCTATCTTTTTACGGCAGAGGTTTTTAAAGAAAGCGAATTTTTTAAAAACTAATCAAGCCTTTCTGTCTCCTCTAAAGAGGCTTATCAACTGGCTCAGGTTGTTGCAAAGGTTATTTTTTCCTTTACCTATTTATTGATGGCTATAGGACAACCTCCGTTATTCAGGATTGACCGTACAGGAGCAGCTATCATAGGTGCCTCTCTTATGGTAATCTCTGGGAGTCTATCTGTATATGAAGCTTATGAAGCCATAGATTATAAAACCATTTTTAATCCTCTTTGGGATGAGGATCTTGATCGCTAACCTGAGGTTGTCTGGATTTTTTAACCTTGTGTTATCGTGTTATCCTTTTTAGCCCAAAGAGTACAAAACCCCTCAAAACTACTTTACCTTTTGATTTTTACTTCAGGCATGTTATCTGCTTTTTTATAAACGCCACAGTTTGTTTAATCTTTACTCCCTTTATCCTTGCGTCAACCCAGAGGATAAAACTAAACCCCAAACCTTTATCTTTTAGCCCTTTGCATGTCAGCTAACATAGGTGGTGTAGCTACCATCACAGGAAACCCCCAAAACATCATAATTGGGGCTGCTTCAGGCATATCTTACAAGTAAATTCTTTTTTCTTTTTTCATCTATTTCCAGTAGCTTTTATCTGTGCTGGGGTAATCCACAGGTTTTACAAAAAAGATTTAACCTCATCAGTAAAAACCCCCGAAGAAGCCTTAAAATATAGATACAATAAGCCTTCGGTCATTAAATCTTCTTTGGTAGTCCTAATCACAGTAATTCTTTTCTTTTTAAACGTACCTATGGAAATTGTTTCTATAGGTGTAGGGTCATTTCTGTTGATTACCAGAAGGGTTAAGCCTGAAAAGGTGTATAACCTGATAGACTTTAGACTTTTAATCCTTTTTATAGGGCTTTTTATCGTCATAAAAGGGGTTGAAAAATCTGTAGTTTTTTATAGTTTGGTAGAACATTTTCAGATGTTAGTAACGGCCCCTCTATCTTTGGTATTTTCTTCTCTCTTAGTTTCTAACGTTGTAAGCAACGTTCCTGCAGTTTTGATCTTTAAACCTCTTATAGTTAATTACTTTAATGACGAAAAAGCCTGGTTTTTCTTAGCGATGTCCTCGACTTTTGCAGGGAATTTAACCATCCTTGGGTCTATCGCTAACATCATCGTCATCGAAGGAGCTTCTTCAAAAGTAAAGATTGGCTCTTTTGAATACCTAAAAATCGGTCTTCCGGTAACCCTACTCTCCGTTTTAGTTGGGCTTGTGATTTTAAGTTTATTTTAATTTTTCCCTCTTGTTTAAAATCAATTTTTTAATAATATAGTGTTATATGAGTCGAACGAAAAAATGGGAAAAAATTGAAGAGGCAAGAAGGATTTTAAACCTACCTAAAAAAACTACGAGAAAGGAAATTAAAGAAGCTTACCATCGTTTGGTCAAAAAACACCATCCCGATGTTGGGGGAGATAATTCTACGATAAAAAAAATAAATGAAGCCTATACCCTTCTTATGGAATATTGTGATAATTACTTGATAAATTTAGAACCTAATGATAATATACTTAATCCAGAAGATTGGTGGTTCGAGCATTTTGGAGAGGATCCTATCTGGGGTAAGGGAGGTTAGTAATGTTAATAGTTCAAAAATACGGTGGAACCTCGGTAGCTAACATAGAAAGGATAAAAAAAGTAGCAGAGAGGGTAATCAAGTATAAAAAAGAAGGGCATGACCTGGTGGTGGTAGTTTCTGCGATGGCAGGAGAAACAGACCGATTGATCAATTTAGCCAAAGAGATCACCCCAAATCCTCCTCTAAGGGAGTTAGACCTTTTAGTTTCCACTGGAGAACAGGTTACCTCAGCTTTATTAGCCATAACCCTTCAAAGCATGGGATTTGACTCAGTGGCTTTTTTAGGTTACCAAATACCTATCTACACCACCAACCTTTTTACCAAAGCCAAAATAAAGGAGATCAAGGTAGATAAAATAAAAAAAGAACTTAACCAGGGGAAAATCGTAGTAGTAGCAGGTTTCCAGGGGGTCACTGAAGAAGGAGATATAACTACCCTTGGAAGGGGTGGTTCTGATACCACTGCAGTAGCTTTAGCTGCTGCACTAAAGGCTGACCTTTGCGAGATTTACACAGACGTTGAGGGTGTATACACTGCTGACCCACGTGTAGTAAGTAATGCTCGTAAGCTTAAAAAGATATCCTATGAAGAGATGCTTGAAATGGCAAGCAGTGGAGCTAAAGTTTTAGAAATGCGGTCTGTAGAATTAGCCATGATATATAAAGTAAATTTAGTAGTAAAATCAAGTTTTACAGAAGCAGAGGGAACCTTAATAACCGAGGAGGATGAAGAGATGGAAAAGGTGTTAGTATCAGGTATAACCTACAGCAGGAATGAAGCGCGTATAAGCATATATGGGGTTCCAGATAAACCAGGCATTGCAGCTCAGATCTTTAGCCCTATAGGAGAAAAGGGTATTATTGTGGACATGATCATTCAAACGGTGCACCCTGACAATAAAGCTGATATTACCTTTACTGTCCCGAGAACAGACTATTCTCAAGCCTTAGAAATAGTAAAAGAGGTGGCTAAAAAACTAAAGGCTGAGAGAGTAGAAGGGGATGATAAAATCGCTAAAGTTTCTATCGTCGGAGCTGGTATGCGTACCCATTCAGGAGTAGCAACCAAGATGTTTGAAACTTTGGCCAAACATGGTATTAATATTATGATGATTTCTACCTCTGAAATCAAGATCTCCTGCGTGATCGACGAAAAATATACCGAACTTGCAGTAAGAGCTTTACATGAAGCTTTTCAATTAGACCAAGAAAATATAAAAGAGGAAAAGACTTTTATAAAAAGACCTAAAAAAACTAAATAAACACCATGAAAAGAGTTGAAATATACGATACTACCTTAAGAGATGGCAGTCAAGCTGAAGAGGTTAATTTTTCTTTAGAAGACAAAATAAGGATAGCCCTGAAACTTGATGAGTTTAAAATAGACTACATAGAAGGTGGATGGCCTGGTTCTAACCCCAAAGATTTTCAGTTTTTTAAAGAAATAAAAGACTACCATCTTAAACATGCCAAAATAGTTGCCTTTGGAAGTACCTATCATCCTAAAAAATCTCCAGAAACAGACGAAATTTTTAAACAGCTTTTACAGGTGAAAGTACCTGTAGTTACCATCTTTGGTAAATCCTGGACCATACACGTAAAGGAAGCTTTAAAAATTTCTTTAGAAGAGAATTTAGAGCTCATCGGCAATTCTATCAGATACCTTAAACCTCATGTCGAAAAAGTTTTCTTTGATGCAGAGCACTTTTTTGATGGATTCAAAGCAGATCCTCAGTATGCTTTAGCCGTTCTTAAAAAAGCCAAAGAAGCAGGAGCAGATTCCTTAATTCTTTGCGATACCAATGGGGGTACCCTTCCCCATGAGATCGGAACAATTATTACCCAGGTAAAAAAAGAATTAGGCGAGGACTTAGTTTTTGGGATACATGCTCATAACGATTCTGAGTGTGCTGTAGCCAACAGTTTAGAAGCTGTAAGATTGGGAGCCACCCAAGTTCAAGGGACGATAAACGGTATAGGAGAAAGGTGTGGTAATGCCAACCTCTGTTCTATCATACCTAACCTAGTCCTTAAGATGGGATATAGCTGTAGTTGTGCCGAAATGCTTTATAAACTTACAGAGGTTTCTAAATATGTCTTTGAGATAGCAAATCTTTCTCATCCTCCAAGGCTTCCATTTGTAGGTCGTTCTGCTTTTGCCCATAAAGGAGGAGTACATGTTTCTGCGGTGTTGAAGTCCCCTTCAACTTATGAACATATAGACCCGGTACTTGTGGGGAACACCAGAAGAGTCTTAGTTTCAGAACTTTCTGGTAAAAGCAACATCATCTATAAAGCCAAAGAACTGGGGATTGACTTAGAATTAGATAGTCCTCTTTTAAGTAAAATAGTAGAGGAAATAAAAAAATTAGAGGCAAACGGGTTTGAGTTTGAAGCTGCAGAAGCCAGTTTGGAGCTTTTAATCTATCGTTTGATGGGAGAGCCTAAACAGTACTTTGAACTTTTAAGTTACAAAGTGCTTGACCTAAAGTCTTATAAACACGAAGCTCAATCTGAAGCGACAGTGATCGTAAGGGTACCACCTGGTGTAGGAGAAGTAGAACATACTGCAGCCTTAGGCAATGGACCTGTTAACGCCCTTGACAATGCCTTAAGAAAGGCTTTAGAAAGGTTTTATCCTCAAATCAAGGAGATGGAACTTGAAGACTACAAAGTTAGGGTACTCCCGGGACTTCCTGGTACCTCTTCTAAAGTGAGGGTGTTTATCCTTTCTAAAAGTAAAGACAAAAAGTGGGGGACCGTCGGGGTATCAACAGACATTTTAGAGGCAAGCTGTCAAGCCTTGATAGATTCCTACACTTATAAACTTTTTCTTGACAAAAGAAAAAGATAAAATGTCCGTTAAAATTTCGTTAGTAGGTAAAGGAGGAACAGGGAAAACCACCGTCTGTGCTTTGCTTATTAATTACTTAATAGAAAAAAACTTTACCCCCTTTTTAGCCGTAGATGCAGACCCTAATTACAACCTAAACGAGCTTTTAGGAATTAAAGAGTTCAAAACCTTAAGTGAAATAAGAGAAGAGATTCTTGCTCATAAAGTACCTGAGTTTATGTCTCGTTATGAATTCGTTGAGATGAAAATAAACGAAATTTTAATAGAAAATCCAGGCTTTGAGCTTTTAGTAATGGGTTATCCTGAAAAAGCGGGTTGTTATTGTCCTATACACTCTTTTCTTTCCCAAGCTTTAGCCAGGTTGTTTAAAAACTATCCATACGTGGTTATAGACAACGAAGCAGGCATGGAGCATCTTTCTAGGTTAAACCTAACTCAAATGGACCATCTTATCATCGTTTCAGACCCAAATCCTCGAGGAATACTTACAGCCGAAAGGATTTGGAAGTTAGTACAATCCCTTAAGGTTGAAGCCAAAAAAATCTGGCTGTTAATAAACAAAGTGTCAACTGACATGGAAGAAGAGATAGAAGAATTGGTTAAAAAAAATATAAAAGAACCTCAGATTAGTCTATTAGGATTTTTACCAGAAACAAATACTTTGGTTGAGTATGAGTTAAACTCTTATCCTGTTTTTGAATGGGATCAAAATTTTAAAACCCAAGCCTACCAAATTTTCGATAAACTCTGGGAGCAGTAAGATGAAAGAAAAAACCTTAAGACTTTACAACACGTTAACCAAAAAATTGGAGAAATTTTCCCCTTTAAACCCCCCAAAAGTAACGATGTATGTGTGCGGTATTACTGCATACGATTCTCCTCATTTAGGACATATACGATCTGCTGTGGTTTTTGACGTTTTAACTCGAGTACTAACCTATTTAGGATATGAAGTAGTTTATGTAAGAAATATTACAGACATTGACGATAAAATCATCAATCGATCCAACCAGGAAGGTATTTTCTGGAAAGATTTGGTAGAAAAATATGTTAAAGAATATGAAACAGCCGTTGAAAAACTGAATTTATTAAAACCTACCTATACCCCTAAAGCCTCAGAACATATTCCAGAAATTATCAGTCTTATACAAATTTTAATAGAGCGGGGGTTAGCTTATCAAAGTAACGGAGATGTTTATTTTAGAGTAGAAAAATTTCCTTCTTATGGAAAACTCTCTGGGCGAAAAATCGAAGAGTTGCTTTCTGGGGTAAGGATTGAGGTTTCAGAAAAGAAAGAGAATCCTTTAGACTTCGCTTTATGGAAATCTGCCAAGCCAGGAGAACCTTTCTGGGAAAGTCCTTGGGGATTAGGACGTCCAGGATGGCATATAGAATGTTCTGCCATGGCACTAAAATACCTTGGAGAAACCTTAGACATACATGGAGGTGGACTTGATCTAATCTTTCCCCATCATGAAAACGAGATAGCCCAAAGCGAAGGGGCTACAGGAAAACCTTTTGTCAGATATTTTGTCCATCATGGTTTGATAACCATAAACGGAGAAAAAATGTCTAAAAGCCTGGGAAACTTTGTAACTATGGAATGGCTTTTTGAACGTTTCCATCCAGAGGTCATCAAAACCTTTCTTCTTTCCATGCATTACAGAAGTCCCTTAGACTATTCCGAAGAAAGCCTGAAAAACACAGAAAAAGCTGTGTATGGATTTTATGAGACTTTATACTGGGCCGAAAAAGTACAAAGCTTAAAGGAGGGACTCCTTTCAGAAAAAGCAAGACGTTTAGAAAAAACATATCAAGAATTTAAAACTAAATTTATCTCTGCCCTTTTAGAAGACTTAAATACAGCTATGGCCTTGGGATATCTTTTTAATTTGGAAAAAGAACTTTACAACTTTGTAAGTAAAACTCCTCAACTTACGTCTGAAGAAGAAATTCTGGTTAAAAGCATCGCTAAAGACGTAAGAAACGAAGCCTCCAAACTTTTAGGACTTTTCCAAACTGACCCAATTTCTTTCTGGAAAACTGAAAGAGAAAAAAAACTTAAACCTTTAAGTTTAACCTTAGAAGAAGTAGAAAAATTAGTCAGAGAAAGAGAAAAAGCAAGAAAAGAAAAAAACTTTC
Source organism: Thermodesulfobacterium sp. (assembly GCF_030445475.1). NCBI lineage: Bacteria > Pseudomonadati > Thermodesulfobacteriota > Thermodesulfobacteria > Thermodesulfobacteriales > Thermodesulfobacteriaceae > Thermodesulfobacterium > Thermodesulfobacterium sp. The sequence goes on from NZ_JASUTP010000036.1 coordinate 6,655, forward strand.
AGCAAGCAGACCGGATAAGAGAAGAGCTACAGAAAAAAGGCATCATTCTAAAGGACACAAAAACAGAAACCTTTTGGTGGGTAGAATAAAATGATATGGTTTGACTATGTAGCCTTAGCTATTTTAAGTTATTTTACAATAAGAGGTTTTTTGTCAGGTTTTGTAAAAACCATAGCCTCTCTTTTAGGGATGGTGATAGCCTTTCTTTACTCAGGATGGCTTTCTATAAAAATAGCACCCTTTGTAGGGAGTATCACCACCTCAAACCCCAAAGTTCTTCCCATCCTAAGTTTTATCTTATCCTTTGCTATGATCTATCTAAGCTTTGTGTTAGCAGGGTTTCTTCTATCAGTCTTTTTGGGTAAATTAAACCTTACGCTGGCAGATAGAATTTTAGGAAGTATATTAGGCCTTATTAAAGCCTCTCTTTTTATTACCTTTATCTATCTTCTCTTAGTAATTCCCTATCCACCCTCTAAAAATAACTTAAAGACTGCTTTAACCTACCCTATCGTAGAAAAAACCCTAAAAATTTCTTCACCCTTTATTCCTGAGAGCTGGAAAACTTTTCTTAAAAAAAGAGAAGTGTTAACTTAAAGGGTACCTTTAGTCGAAAAGACCTCTTGAGAAAGAGGGGTTAAAGCCTTTCTAAAAGCATGAGCTAAAGCTTTAAATATACTTTCGGCTATGTGATGAGAATTTTTGCCATAAAAATTTCTCACATGAAGAGTGAACCTACCGTTTACAACTAAAGCCCTTAGAAACTCTTCTATAAGCTCTACATCGAAACTTCCTATCTTTTCGGTGGGGAAGTTAACCAAAAAAACAAAATAAGGTCTCTTAGCAAGGTCTATTACCACCTGAGTTAAAGCCTCTTCCATAGGGATGGTTGCTTCTCCATAACGGGCCATACCTCGTCTGTCTTCCAAGGCTTCGTCTAAAGCCTCTCCTAAGGTAATTCCTATGTCTTCTACGGTATGATGGTAGTCTACCTCAAGATCTCCTCTTGCTTCTACTTGAAGTTTGATCCCTGAGTGAAAGGCAAAAAGCTCAAGCATATGGTCTAAAAACCCTATCCCTGTGTTGATCACATTTTCCTCTAACCACTCTCCGGTTAAATCTAACCTTATTTCTACTTCAGTCTCCAAGGTATATCGCTTCTTTTCAACAGTTTTCATGTTTAACTCCTTAAACAGATTAGATTTTAACCTCAAAAGGAGGATAACTCTCTAACACCTTAACGTCAAGATATTCAACCTTTTTCAGGATCAAACCTTGAGGAGGAGCAGGAGGTGGTGCTACTTTTCTATCTTTTGCGTTAAGGATGTTTTCGAAATCCTCTACCGTAAGACGCCCCTTTCCTACTTCAACCAAAGCTCCTACGAGGTTTCTCACCATATAACGCATAAAACCCCTACCCTCTATCGTAAAAACGATCATGTTAGAATTTTCTAATGACCTTTCTAAGGTTGCCTGATAAATCGTTCTAACCGTAGTTTTAACCTCTGTTCCAGCCTTTCTAAAACTGGCAAAATCTTTTTCTCCGATAATTAAAGGCAAACAACTTTTCATGGCTTCTAAATCAAGCGGCTCGGGCACCCACCAAGAATAAAGTCTCAAAAGAGGGTTTTTTATGGGATAATTATAAATCTGATAGACATAAGTTTTTTTATATGCATGCTTTTGTGCATGAAACTTAAAATCAACCTCCTCTACCTTCCAAACGGAAATGTCCTTAGGCAAGAGGCTGTTTAAAGCTTTAAAGATTATCTCTAAAGGCCTATCTGAAGTAGTCAAAAAATGAGCGACTTGATGAAGGGCATGAACCCCGGCATCTGTTCTCCCTGAAGCTTTCAACGTTACTTTATGCCCGAGGATCTTAGATAAAACTTCTTGGATGACTCCTTGGACCGTTGGCCCCTTAGGTTGTATCTGCCAACCTAAATAATTAGTTCCATCATAAGCTATAAACAATCGAATATTTCTTATGTTGACCTCAGCCATTTTTAAACAAACACAGGAGAAAAAGGAAGTCCTGTTTCTTCGGGAAAACCAAACATTAGGTTAAAATTTTGTAAAGCCTGACCACTTGCACCTTTAATCAAGTTATCAATCACAGAAGTGATAACCACAAAACCTCTTTTTTTGTCTTCAAAAAGGCCTATTTTGCAAAGGTTGGTGCCTTTAACTTCTTTAATCGTGGGGACTGTGCCTTCAGGAGCTAAACGTACAAAAGGTCTATTTTGATAAAAAGTTTGTAAACAATCTCTTAAAACTTTTACTGGATATTTAGCCCTCACATAGATCGTAGAAAAAATCCCACGGTTTATAGGTAAAAGATGGGGGGTAAAAACCACCTTTACCTCTTTTCTGGCAAACAAAGAAAGTTTTTCTTCTATTTCTGGATTGTGTCTGTGAGAAGCTATTTTATAAGCCTTAAAATCTTCGTTTACTTCACAAAAACTGTAATAAAGGTCTGCCTTTCTTCCAGCCCCTGAGGTTCCACTCTTTGAGTCGGCTATGATAAAATCAGTCTCTACAAGGTCTTCCTTAACCAAAGGAATTAAAGGTAAAAGTATAGAGGTTGGATAGCATCCTGGGTTTGCCACCAAATCTGCCTTTTTAATCTCCTCTGTAAAAACTTCGCATAACCCATAAACTGCTTTGTCGTTAAGCTCTGGATAAACATAAGGTAGTTGATATGTTTCTTCAAACAACGACGTAGACTTAAACCTAAAATCTGCAGAAAAATCGATGACCTTTACTTTATGTGTTAAAAACTGATAAGCTAATTCTTGAGCCTTTCCAGCAGGGACACATAAAAAAGCCACATCTACCTTAGGGGCTATGTTTTCTACCACAGGAGCTTCAAAAACAAGATCTTTATATTTTCCACTCCAACGACAAACTTCTTCTAAAGACCTACCCTGATTTTCTCGAGAGGTGATAACTTCGATTTGAAGTCCAGGATGTTTTTCTACTAACCTTAAAAGTTCAAGCCCTGTATATCCTGTAGCCCCTATAATAGCTACTTTTATCATAAAAGATAACTTGGATTTAAAAATTTAAAAGGGGCTACCTGAAGTAGCCCCAAATAGCCATTAACGTTTGGAGTACTGTTGACCTCTTCTGGCTCCTCTCAATCCATATTTCTTTCTTTCTTTTTCACGTGGATCGCGAGTGATAAAACCGGCTTTCTTAAGAACTACTTTTAAATCAGGAGAATATAAGACTAAAGCACGAGCTATTCCATGTCTTATGGCTTCAGCCTGAGCGGCCTTACCTCCACCTTTTACCGTACATTTTACATCAAACTTACCTAAGAGATTGGTAATTTTAAATGGGGCAAACAAAACATCTTCTGCTACGATATGGTCATAAAAGTATTCGTTATAAGGCTTATCATTTACAATAATTTGTCCTGTACCAGGATAAATCCATACCCTGGCCACAGCGGTTTTTCTTTTGCCGGTGGCGTAAATTCTTTCCATGTTCTACTACCTCCTTAAAGGTCCAAAGGTTTAGGGTTTTGAGCTATATGAGGATGAGTGGAACCAGCATATATTTTAAGTTTTTTAAGCAACTTTTTTCTCATCCTGTTACGAGGAAGCATCCTTTTTACAGCAAGAAGAATAACCTTTGCTGGATCCTTAGCTAAAAGCTGCTTAGCTGTCTCCAACTTTAAACCACCCATATAGCCAGTATGACGCCAATAAACCTTCTGCTCAAGTTTTTTACCCGTAAGTTTAACTTTTTCTGCATTGATAACAACTATAAAATCAGCTTGATCTACATGGGGAGTATAATCCGGACGGTTTTTCCCCTGTAAAAGAGTAGCTATTTTACTAGCTAATCTACCAAGCACTTTGTCTTTAGCATCCACTAAATACCATTCTCTTTTTACCTCTTCCTTTTTTACCCAAGGAGTTTGGGGGGTTAATACTGAAGACATACTTCCTGCCTCCTGCTTTTAAAAATTAAAAACGTAGTTTTATAACTTTATGCCAAAAATTCATTTTGTCAAGCAAAGCTTAGGGGTGTTCAATAAAATTTTTCTTTTTAGCAATATGTATCTTTTTTGTGATAAAGTTTTTTATTCTTCTTTTAGGTTGGTCACTTCCTTAATTACTTCTTTTTTTTCTACCAATGATTTTTAAACTTTTGAAATAAAGTTTTTTTGGGCAAATCTTTACCCTTGACCTTTTAATATTTTTATTAATAATTTTAAAATATATATGGCTAAAATTTGGCACCTCAAATTTATTTATTTTTTATCCGAGGTCTTTTATCTCAACCTTTATAAATTCCTTAAACCTTTTATCTGTTTAAAAAAACATAAAAATTGCAGAAGGATGTTAAGGAAGGAGAGGGTAAAGATGTTGAAATGTTTTTCAGCTTCGGGGAAGAGGACGGAGAGGGCATATTTGATTTGGGTTTTAGCTTCAGAGAGTTCTTTTTTGAGTTTTTGGATGAGACGAGAGAGGTTTCTCAGGTGATGATCTGGTGGGAG
>NZ_JASUTP010000037.1:0-10752 GCF_030445475.1 Thermodesulfobacterium sp.
TAATCACCAAGGCTTACTTCCTCGACCTTCCACCCCGCCCTCAACCAGGCATAGGCCTGAACATGCCCTCCGTTAGTCCATCATGCACAATGCTTACTTAAGGCATAGGATCTCCTTTTTAAAGCGTTATTTTTTATAATTTTAATATAAAAACTTAATCTTGTTAAGTCTAATTAAGTTTTGTAGGTTAATGTTTGTTGCAGGTGGTTTTATTAACAGACAGTCTTGAAAAATTTGTTAAAAGGTTTTTAATTAAATTAAATTTACTACCAAAATCTCGGGGCGTAGCTCAGCTTGGTAGAGCACCGGCTTCGGGAGCCGGGAGTCGCAGGTTCAAATCCTGTCGCCCCGATGTTTCTATTTGCTATTTCTGGTTTGAGAAAAAGTTATGATGGATAACCTTTTTTCTAAAGATTTCGAGGTTTATAAAGATATCAAAGAACAAAAGTTTTTGGTAAAGATTAAGGTATTTGTACCAGATAAGCCAGGTTCTCTTGCTACTCTTGCCGACCTTTTTGGACAAAACCAGGTTAACATCGTATATTTTTACTACAACCGGTCAGAACATCCTAACAGGGTCATCATAGAAGGAAAATTTCAGGATCTTTCTGGCTGGGAAAAGGTCAGACAAAGTTTATCAGAAAAAGGGTGGTTTGAAGAAACCTACCAAGAAAACTTTGACATAACCGAACCTGAGGGTGTGTTTAAATTAGCTGTTTTTGTAGAACACAAACCAGGTACCTTAGCCAAGATTGGTAAGCTTTTACAAGAATACCAGGCAAACGTTGTGTTTATGAGTTTTGATGAATACCTTTCTGAAAACAAGGCTGTTATCGCTTTTTACTTGCCAGAGAAACAAAAGGCAAACGAGCTTTTATACTCCCTGAATCAGGCAGGTTATCATTATAGTTTAGAATATTCAGGAAAAGAAGAGGAAACCACCAGGCTTTTGGGCCTAAACCTTCTGGAACGTTTTTATTTTAACCTGAAAAAACTCCTTCCAGAAGACGAAGTAGCAGAAATCAAAAAATTAGTAGAAACATCTAAATACCTTTCGGAAAATTTAGTTAATTTTAATAAAGAGGCAGGGAAAAACTTAGAAGCCGGAGAAGTTTTTAGCAACATCTTAAATTTTGCCATTTATTCAAGAACCAAAGTGGGACCAAACTTCTTTTTTAAAAAGTTACCAAGTATTCCTTTTGGAGAGGTTATTTTACACACTTTTAAACCTCCTACCGGGGGAAATCTTTATTTGTTTCAGCTAAACGGCGAATATTACCTGATAGATACGTGCTATGGGGTATATTATCAAGACATCAAAACCATGCTTCAAAGCCAAGGGATAAATCCTGAAAAGATCAAAAAAATCTATCTTTCACATGCGGATGCAGACCATGTAGGTCTTACTGGTTATTTTGAGGAAGAATTTCAAACTGAGGTTTGGTGTCACAAAGATGCAATAAACGTGATGAAAAATGAAAACCGGGTTTATGGTGTTGCTACCCCTCTTTCTGAACTTAATCATTATTTTACCATCTTAGTAAACTATTTTACCAAAACCAAGTTTCCCAGGTTCCCCAAGGTTTTTAACAGTAAAAAAACGGATGAAACACTCTATGGTTTTCCTGTAATTGACTGCTTTGAGATAGGAAATTTAAGGTTTAAAGTCTTAGAAAGCTTAGGAGGGCACATTCCTGGACAGGTATTTTTTCTTTGTGAAGAATTTGGCCTTCTTTTTACCGCAGACTATCTCCTTTATGTGCCAAGCCTTACAGAAGAAGAAAAAAAGGTGCTAAACATACCTAAGTTTTTGATGACAAGCACCAACGCTAACTCTGCCCTTTTTAGAAAGGAGATGGAACTTTTGCATAGACTTTCTAAGGACCTTGATAAAAAGCTTAAAACTCAAGGCAGAGGCCTCATGATTTTCCCCGGACATGGAGACTACTATCCTGCTCGTCTTTTATTAAAGTCATAGATGAAAGTTAAAGCCTTTATTCTTGCAGCTGGGTTAGGAACAAGACTTCGCCCTCTTACCGAAGAAATTCCCAAACCTCTTGTTCCTTTGTTAGGTAGCCCTATCATAGAGTATGTTCTTAAAAACCTGAGCCAAATAAACCCTGCAGCCATAGGGATAAACCTTCATCATAGACCAGAAAAAATTTTAGCCTGGGCTAAGAGCTGTGCTTATAAAGAAAAATTTTTCTTCTCCCTAGAAGAACAGATTTTAGGAACAGGAGGAGGGATAAAAAAGGCAGAACCTTTTTTAAGAGATTCATTTTTTGTGGTTTATAACGGGGATATTTTTGCAGAGATAGACTTGAGAGAGGTGCTAAAATTTCATTTAGAAAAAGGAGCTTTAGCCACGTTGGTGGTTAAACCTAACCCTTCTGCAGATAAAATCTTTATGGATGAAGAAGGGAAATTTTTGGGAGTAGACCCTCTTTATGTTCCAGAACGATGTTGTAAAAAAACCGGTTTTACTGGTATAGCTGTTTATAGTCCTGAGTTTTTAAACTTTCTCCCTGAAGGTCCTTCTACGGTTTTAGAGGGTTGGGTTGAGGCGTTAAAAAAAGGTTATCCTATCTATACCTATGAGCTAAAAGGAGCCTGGTTTGACATAGGAACCCCTGCCTCATACTTGAAGACTCTGGTTTATCTCTTAAGAACCCAAGGAGAAAATCTATACGTGTGTCCAGAGGTTGCTACAGATGGGGTAGAATTTCAAGGCTATGTATCGGTTGAAGTAGCCTCTCAACTTGAAAAAGGAACTTTTTTAGAAAACGTAGCGGTAATTTCACCAGAAAGTATTGTTTCTGGCAGGTTTAAAGACGGAATTTTAGGTAAAGATTTCTTTATCCAAGTCCCAAGAGAACAGTTTTTACCTCACTCAGAAGAAGGTTTTCTGATAGGTTATGGGGGCTCTGATCGGAAGTTTTACAGGATAAACGGTTTGGTTAAGATGAAGGTTGAAAGACTAAACGAAGATTTTTTTAGGACGGTAGAGTTTCAGAAATTTTTTCACGATAAAGGGGTAAAGGTTCCTCATATCTTACAAGTTTCCCAAGAAAAAGGAGAGGTCTTTTTTGAAGACCTGGGGGATCTTTCTTTGTATAACTGGTTAAAAGGAAAAAGAAACTTAACTCTGATAAAAGAGATGTATCAAAAAGTGCTTGATGAGGTGGTAAAATTACATACTATTCCTGTAGATGATGCTGTAATAAATAAATTTAGAAAATTTGATTATGAGCATTTTAGATGGGAAACGCACTATTTTAAAGAGAAGTTTTTGCATTCTTTTTTGAAGATTTCAGATGAGGAAATTTTAAAACAAGAGTTTGAACAATTGGCAAGGATATCTGATAGTTTCCCTAAAAACTTGATACATCGAGATTTACAATGTCAGAACATAATGATAAAAAACGGGACTCCTTACCTTATAGACTACCAGGGTGCAAGGATTGGACCTCCGGGATATGACATAGCCTCACTTTTATGGGACCCTTATTATCAGCTTGAAAAACATCTTAGGGAGGAACTTTTAGGTTATTACATAGAGAAACGTAAAAAATTAGACCCTTATTTTGAACAACAACCGTTTTTAGATAGCTTAATCTATCTAAGGATACAAAGACACCTGCAAGCCCTTGGGGCGTATGCCAACTTAAGTTTGTTTAAAGGGAAAAAGTATTTTTTAAAATTTATCCCTCAGGCCCTTATCTACCTAAGAGAAGAAGTAAAAGAGTTAGGTTGGTCTGGTTTAGAAGAAATGGTTGATGAAATTTATGAAAAATTGATGGTGGAGCCGGTGGGACTTGAACCCACGACCTCGTGAATGCCATTCACGCGCTCTCCCTCTGAGCTACGGCCCCACTCTCAAAGAACCAAATCGGATATAAAATAACCTGTTTATAGGTTTTGTCAATAGTTTTTACAAAGTTTTTCTTAGTCTTTTTCCTGTGCTTTTTGTAGGGTCAAATAGTCCTTTATTTCTTTTAATAACTGGGCTGGGTTTTTTATAGGATATTGAATATGAGTAATAATTTCTTCTAAAGAGATCCCTTTTATCGAAAGCCCGGAGAATTTTTCTTTTAAAACCTCTGCAGTTTCTACAGGATATTTCAATCCTTTTGATTTTTTAAGGACTAAATAAGCCCAGGGAATTTCTAAGGTTTTGGCTATGTCTTCGGCTACCACAGAACAGTAGTGAAGCAAGGTCTGCGCGTCATGTCCTTGTTTGATTTCTTTGTAGGCTAACTTGGCGATACCTCCTGCGGTATGCACTTTTAACTCTTTCATTTCCTCGTTTACCAGTTCTTCAAGAGCTTTAATCTTTTGCAAGGCAAGCTCTGGGTCTGCCCTCAGGATGTTTCTAACGGTGTTTTTAGTTAAACCTACCTTTTCTGCTATCTCTTCATCGGTTTTTACATACTCTTCTTTTAAAACCACCACAAAAGCAGCCCTGGCTAAAGATGGCAACCAGGTAAGGGTTCTAAATTCAGCAAGCTTACTAAGCCCACCTAATAAATCAATAGCTTTAAAAAACACTCTACTAACCAAATGTTCTAACTCTGCCTCAGAAACTGTAGGGCTGGTTATTTGAATAACCATAGGTTTTCACCTCCTTTTTATTTTTGAGAAATAGGTTCTTTTATCACTACTAAGCCGGTTTCGGTAATTTCTAAAAAACGGGTTTTGGTGTCGTGTCCGCACATCCTGCATCCATCAATCCTAAAAAGCCTTACTATTTCTCCGATTTCTTTTTTATACATTTTTGCCTTAAAGCTTGAATCGATAAGTTCTTTGGCTAAGACCATCGTTCCGTCAACGATATGGCCAACGGCATAGCCTCCTGCTGCTTCAGCCGTTAACTCCTCATGCCCGCTTCTTTTTTGAGACACAAAAAGGGCTGTTTGGTACCATTTTTTCATAAAATTATAAAGTCTTCTTACTATATTTCTTGCAAGCATTTCCTTGGTTTCAAAAAGACCAGTTACTGAGTCTATGATCGTAAAATTAGCTTTATAATGTTGAATAACATAAGCTAAGGTAGCCAAAAGGTCAGGCAAACTTTCTCTGAGCTTGGTTGAAGAAGCTGCGTCTATGATGATAAGGTTGTCTTCAAAATCTTTAAAGTTAAAACCCATGGCATTAGCTCGAAGCTCTAAAGAAGCCGCTAAAAAGTTAGCAGGTGTTTCTACCGTAATAAAAGCAACCCTTTCTCCTTTGGAGGCCTGTTTTATGGCAAATTGCTCAACCATCAAAGACTTTCCTGTGTCAGATACCCCAGTGATGTTAAAAACTGAATAAGCAGGTATACCACCTAACTGTTTTTTAACTAATCTTCCGTTTTCTGAAACCACCACATAAAAAAGTGGATCAAGCCCTTCTATCCCTGTAGACACTCCATAAAGCTTGGGAGCTTTCTTGAGAGCTTCTCCCCCTCTATAAATAGACTTTAAATCTGGCTCCCCAATTCCATACACATTTTCTTTTTTTTCTTGCATTTTCTCCATTTTAGACCTCTTTTTAAAATTCTGGTTTTTATATTAAAAATAAGTGTTTGACCATCTTTTTCAAGCCTTTTTAATTTAGAAAATAGGATGATTTGTTAAAAAATCTTTTTAAGGTTGATTTTTTAACAAAAAATGCTAATAAAACTTTACTTGTTATTTTGTTAACATAAAACAGTAGGAGGGTTAACTATGGAAGTTTTTTTGGCGGTTTTTCCTCTTCTGGTGGTCTTTTTGGGTATGGTTTTCTTTCACCGTTCTGGGACTTTTGTTTCTATCGTTGGGTGGGTGCTTGCAGTGTTGGTAGCGGTGACTTATTTTAAAACCCCTCTTTCAGTAGCTTTAGGGGCTACTTACATGGGAATAATCAAAGCCTTGGGTATAACCCTGGCAGTGCTTTTTACGATGTTTTTGATTTTTTTGATGAGAGAAACAGGAGACCTTAAAAACCTCATAGATTATATCAAGGGTATTGTAAAAACCAAAGAAGAACAGGTTCTTTTTTTAGGGATGGGATTTGGTTCGCTTAGTACTGCTCTTGGGATGGTTACTCCTGCGATGTTTCCTCCCATCTTTAGGATCTTGGGCTTTTCTCCGGTTGCTGCCATAGCCATCAGCATCCTTTGTTATGACCCCCTTACCTCTTTTGCCCTTTTTTCTATCCCAATTACCTTGCCTGCCAAGGTAGCTCTTTCTTTTGGGATTAATCCTTCTGGTATTAGTGGATTGGATGAATTTATCTGGGATTTTACCTTTAAAATCACACTGTTTCTACCGATCATCTCTCCTTTCTTTGCCTTTCTTATGCTTTACACCGTAGGAGGCTATGAGGCCATAAGAAAGAACTTTTTACCTGCGTTTTTATCTGGTCTTGTTCTTTCTCTATCTGCCCTTTTTTGTGCCTATACAAGGATTTTTCCAGTAGAAATAATAGGGGTAATTTCAGGCTTAGCTACCATGGTCTTTGTTTATTTTTACTATAGGGTGAAAAACGTATATGGCTCAAACCAAGAAGAAAGGGTAAGGTTTAGTTCAAGTATCTTAAAATCTGCCTCTCCTTTTCTTCTTTTGATACTTTTTTCTTTTATAGTAAATCTTGCACCGGTTAAAACTAAGCTTTCCTCGTTATTAGGGAATCTCGAGGTGATACCTATTTTTGCAGACAAAAAGGAAGATTTGAACATACTTAGTAACGTTTGGTTTTGGATAATGGTAGTCTGTATTCTTTCCATCGGTATTCTTAAACCTTCATCAGAGCAACTAAAAAAAACCTTTTCTCTTTGGGTTCAACGGTCTTGGGGTCCTTTTTTAGCCTATTCTCTGTTTTTTGCCGTAGCTTATATCATGGCCTGGTCTGCGATGGAGGTGGTAAACGGAAAACTCGTTTCTACACCTTATTTTAAAGACTATAACATGGACCGAATAATAGCTATTTTTCTAGCTAACACCTTAGGTAGTTTATATCCTATCTCTGCTCCTTTCTTAGGGGTTTTAGGAACTTTTGTAGGAGGAAGTGCCACTGCCTCTAACGTTCTTTTTGCTAAAATCCAATGGGAAGCTACCCTTTCTACCGTAGGAGCAGGGGCTTTTATGTGGGTTTATGCTGCTCATTCTGTAGGGGGTGGTATTGCTTCAGCCATAACCCCAGCAAAAATCACCAACGCTGCTGCTACCATAGGGGTTAAAGGAAAAGAAGAAGGACAGTTTATCAAAGCTGTAATACTTCCAGTGCTTGCAATAACTTTAATTTCTGGTATCTTAACGTTGATTTTTATAAACTTTTGGGGCTAATGATGAAAAAACCTCGTATTATAGTCACCGGTGGAGCAGGCTTTATAGGGGCTAACTTAGTAGAAGCCTTAAACCAGAGAGGCGAAGACCGAATTTTAATAGTAGATCATTTAAAAGAAGGCCCTAAATGGAAAAACCTTTTAGGGCTTAAATTTTTAGACTATCTTCAAAAAGACGATTTCTTAGATTGTATAGAGAAGAATCATTTCTCAGAGGTGGAGGCTATCATACATTTAGGTGCGTGTAGTGACACCACGGTAAAAGATTTAGACTATCTTTACAAAAATAACTATCTATATTCTAAAAAATTGGCTGTTTTTTGTTTAGAACATGGAATAACCTTTATTTATGCCTCTTCTGCAGCTACCTATGGGGATGGATCCTTAGGATTTTCTGATGATGAAACCCTTATTCCTCGGCTAAAACCTTTAAATCCTTACGGGTTTTCGAAACAACTGTTTGACCTGTGGGTTTATCACCATGGTCTTACGAAAAAGGTTGTTGGTCTAAAGTATTTTAACGTCTTTGGAGAAAAAGAATTTCACAAAGGAGAGATGAGAAGTGTGGTGTTAAAGGCTTATGAACAAATCAAAAGAGAAGGCAAGGTAAGACTTTTTAGGTCTTATCGGCCTGAATATCCAGACGGAGGTCAGCTACGTGATTTTATCTATGTAAAAGATGCGGTAGAGGCTACCCTTTTCTTTTTAGAGCATCCAGAAATAAAAGGGATATTTAACGTGGGTACCGGACAGGCTCGGTCTTTTAAGGATTTAGTGACAGCTGTTTTTTCTGCTCTTAACCTTCCTGTAAACATAGAATACATAGACATGCCAGAAAACCTAAGAAAACAATATCAGTATTTTACCCAGGCAGACATTACCAAATTGAAAAAAGTAGGTTATAATAAACCAATGTATACTCTTGAGGAGGCAGTAAAAAGTTACGTTTCTTGGCTGGAACAACAAAAACCTTTTTAGCCTATGGGTATAGACTATCTGTCAGAGTTTCTCAAAAAATTTTTTCGCATTCCCTCTAAACCTTCTGAGATATCTGAGATAGAAGAGGATATAAGAGAGGTTCTGGAAGACTACAAAGAAGAAAAGGTAGTTTCTGAGTTTGAAGAACGACTTATCTTAAACCTCATCAATTTAAAAGCGGTAGAGGTAAGAGAAATAACCATCAACAGACAAGATTTAGTGGGTTTTGACCTTAATTATTCCTGGGAGGAAGTCTTAAACATCATCTCTCGTCATCCCTTTTCTTTTTATCCGGTATATCAAAATCACTTAGACAACCTGTTAGGGTATGTAGCTATCAGAGATTTGTTAAGAGGAATTAACCAAAAGATTTTTATGTGGCAAGACTGGATAGTCAAAAAACCTCTTATCATTCCTGAAAACATTTCTCTTATGCAGGCTATGGAAAAGATGTTAGAAAAACAGACAGACGTAGCTTTTGTGGTAGATCAACTTTCAGAACTTACTGGAATGATCAGGTTAAAAGACATCTTATACGAGATTATTAAAAGCACCCCTTGCTGTCCTGCTCCAGACCCTCAAGGATGGTTGTTGGTGCCAGGCACGTTTAAGGTCAGAGAGATAGAAAATTGTTTAGGGATAACCTTACCTAAAGGAGATTTTGAAACCATCTCAGGACTTATCATATATCATCTTAAACGTATTCCAACCTCAGGGGAAAGGGTTTTCCTTCCTTTTTTAGAGGCTGAAATCATAAAATCTGACGGAAAGAAAATAGAACTTTTAAAGGTCCGAAAAAAGGATGAAAAACTTGTTCAACCTTAATCTTTTTTTACCTATCCTTTCTGGAATTCTTCTCACCTTAGCCTTTCCTAAATGGAACTTATGGATATTTGGGTTTTTAGGTTTAATTCCACTTTTCTGGGCGTTAACCCAAGCTAAAAATTCAACTCAATCTTTATTATATGGTTTTCTGTTTGGGCTTTCTCATTTTGCTACTCTGGTTTACTGGATAGTATATACCCTAACCAGATACGGTGAGTTAAACTTGTTTTTTTCCATCTTTTTGCTTTTTCTTATGTGTTCTTACCTTGCACTCTATTATGCCTTAGGTTTAACCATAGCCTATCGATGTCATATTTTTGACAGCCCTACTCTAACAAAGGGATTGTTGTTAAGCCTTGCATGGGTTGGTATAGAATGGCTTAGAGCTAATCTTTTTACAGGTTTTCCTTGGGGGCAAATAGGTTATATAGCTACTAACCTTTCTTTAGTTTTGCAGTTAGCTGAAATAGGAGGGGTTTGGTTTTTAAGCTTTTTTCTGGTTTTTACCAACTATTTTTTGTTTTTGTTGTTCAAAAAACTCTCAGAAAATCAAGGTTACCTGAAAACTTTTTTTGGTCTACACACCTGGATATTTTTTTTATCAACCATTTTAATCATGATTTCTGGTTTTTACTTAAAAACCCATTGGGAAAAAATAATTAAAGAAGAACCAAAGGAACTTAGAGTAGCCCTACTTCAAGGAAACATTCCTCAAGAGATAAAAGAGGCAAAGCAATTGGAGACCTCCTTTCAGGTTTATAGAAAATTAGCTTTAAAGGTCCTTAAAGAAAAACCAGACCTGATATTGTTCCCAGAAACCGCTTTCAACTTTTACTTTCCCTATGAGACCAAACATACTGTGGAGCTTCTTCGTCTGTTAACGGACATCGGAGCTGAAGGAAAAAAATTTAATCTAACCCCTCGAATCGTTTTTGGTACCTTTCGGTTAAGCTATACTGAAGGCAAACCGATGGCTTACAACAGCCTTATGGTATGGGATGGAAAAGACTTTGTAGACTTTTATGATAAGGTAAAGCTTGTGCCTTTTGGAGAGTATGTCCCCTTGGTAGAGTATTTTCCCTTTTTAAAAAATTTTTCAGTGGTAACCGATGTAATTAAACCAGGGTTTTCTAAAAACCTTTATGTACCTTTAGATACCGGGTTTATCAAGGTAACTCCTCTTATATGCTTTGAAAGTGCTTTTGGTGAGATTTTAAGACAAAGACTAAAGGAAAATACACAGTTGGTTTTTATCGCCACCAACGATGCTTGGTTCGGTCAAACCTCAGCCCCTTACCAACATTTCCAGATGGCAATACTACGTGCGGTAGAATCAAGAAGGTTTACCATTCAGGTAGCAAACTCTGGTATCACAGGGGTAATAGACCCAACAGGAAAAGTCCTGATTAAAACCCCTCTTGAAAAAGAGGTTGTCCTTACCAACAGTATAAAACCGTTATACCACCCTTCTCTTTTTGTAAAAACAGGTCATATACTTGGGCTAACAGGTTTTTTGGTCTTGGTCTTAATGGCTATTACCCTTATTCTTCGCAGATTTCTTCCCAGCTCTTAAAACCTTGGGGGTTAAAACCAAGAAACACGAGAAGCCTTTTTACAAAAAAGTCTACCAGATCTTCTAAAGTCTT
>NZ_JASUTP010000013.1:0-36029 GCF_030445475.1 Thermodesulfobacterium sp.
AAGTTCTTTTGTCCTATAATTTTATTTGCAGTTTCTTAAGATTAAATTAAAATTAACGAAGATTATGAAAAAGTTAGAAGGTGAAGAAATCCTTAAAAAATGGCGACAAAATAGAGATACTCACGGAAGATTCCCTATTATAGCTGTGCTTGACAACATAAGAAGCGCCTATAATGTAGGGTCTATGTTTAGAACAGCAGAATGTGCTTATGTTTCTAAATTGGTCTTATGTGGTATCACCGCTTACCCCCCAAATCCAAAGATAGAAAAAACCGCCTTAGGAACTACCCAAACCGTTCCTTGGGAATACTTTAACGATACCTACCAAGCAGTAAAACATTTAAAAAATTTAGGTTATAAAGTAGCAGCTTTAGAAATTACAGAAAGTAGTATCCCCATTCAAAACGTTAAACCGTCTGATTTTCCGTTAGCGTTAGTTATCGGAAACGAAGTTACCGGAGTGGACGAAAGGGTTCTCGAAGCGGCTGACATGGTTTTAGAAATTCCACTTTACGGAGAAAAAGAGTCGTTAAACGTAGCTATAGCCTTTGGGGTGGCTATCTTTCTTCTTATAGAAAAACTAAAAAATAATACCCAAAATGAAATATCCTTTCCTTTTTCCTAAAATTTCTGCTATCTTTATCGAAAGGGTTAATCGGTTTGTGGTCAAGATAAAAATAAAAGATGGATTAAGTCGCAGTACCTATGAATTTGCCTATCTACCTAATCCAGGTAGACTTTGGGAGCTGCTTTTGGAAGGCACTGAGCTTTTGGTATTCCCTAATCCTAAAAATAGTAAACTCCCTTATACGGTTTTAGCCTGCAAAAAAAGAGAAAACTATGTCCTTCTTCATACTCACCTGACCAACCACATCGTTTCAACTCTTATTGGTGAGGAGAAGATCCCTTTTTATAAAAATTTTCAGGTGGAGAAAAAAGAACCTATATCTGGTAAAGGCCGCTTCGATTTATTGCTAAAAAATTTACGTTCTCAAGAAAAAATTTTGCTTGAAATTAAAACGTGTACTCTTTTTGGAGAAAAAATTGCCATGTTTCCTGATGCAGAAACTAAAAGAGGACAACGGCATCTTGTTGAACTACTTGAGCTTTCTAAGAAAGGATATCAAACAGAGATGCTTTTTGTCGTTATGAACCCTGAAGTAAAATATTTTCTTCCTGCCTATCATATAGATTTTAATTTTTCTTCTTGGTTTTTAAAACTAAAAGAAAAAATAAATCTAAGGGCTATATCTTTAACCTGGGATTCCACTTTTACCGAAGTAACACGTATAAACTTAGTAGATATTCCTTTTGACCTTTTAGAACAAGAACTGAAAGACCAGGGAGCTTATCTTTTGGTTTTTAGAATAGCCCAACCTGTAAACCTTGTAATAAATCAAAAAACTTTTTTTATAAAACCAGGTTTTTACATCTATGTAGGGTCTGCGATGCAAGGTCTTGCGGCCAGGATAAAAAGACACTTAAGAAAAAACAAAAAATTTCATTGGCACATAGACTATCTACTAACCTATGCTCACAGTATCGTGCCTATTCCTATAAGGTCCTCTGAAAAAATAGAGTGTGCTTTAGCTTCTGACGTTGGTAAACTGTCTGAAGGCTTTGTGCCTGGGTTTGGGGCAACTGATTGTAAGTGCTTTTCTCATCTTTTTTATTTCTCGTGCTCACCTTTTCAAAATTCTGATTTTCACGAATTAATAATTAAATACCGGATAGATAGGCTATGTTCTTACCTAAGATAAACCTAAAGACCGGGGATCGAGGGGTTATTTTTTTTACGCTGCCTGAATGGAAGCTCGCAAAAGAAAAAATCAGCCTAAAAAAGCATTTTTCCTGGTTAAACCTTACTATAAAATATGATGCAAAGGGTTTTATTTGTGGTCCGATTTTAGGAGCTCCGATGATAGGACTACTTTTTGAGATTTTTCAAAACTGGGAGATAAAAGAACTGTTAACCGTAGGTTGGGCAGCTAAGTTAGGGGAGAAGCTTAAATTGGGAGAGGTTTTTCTCCCAAACAAGGCCTATTCTTTAGAAGGAACTTCAAGGCTTTACTGGGAAAAACGAAAAGTTTTTACCCCAGAATTTGAATTTTTTACCAAGATTAAAGAAAATCTTGTGCAAATAGGATTAATGCCCTCATCTGGTCCTATAATTTCTACAGACGCCCCTTTTATTTTTGAAAAAAATACACAATTTTTAAACAAATGGGCAACCAAGGCTTATGCTTTAGACATGGAAACTTCTGCGGTGTTTGCTTTAGGAAAATATTTTAACGTTAAAACCCAGGCTATACTTTTGATTACCGATGAAATTGGTAGAACAAGCTTTCAAAGACCTGAAAACTTATTGAAACCAAGCAGAGAAAAAATTTTAGAGTTAATACAAAGATTCCTAAGCCATGAGGTCTAAAAACTCAAAAACCAACCCCTTTGAGGTTTTTGGTTTAACCCCTAAATTAGTAAAAGAACTAGATGACCAAACACTTTTTAAACTTATCAAGGCTCTCTATAGAATTCTTCAACTTTACTATCATCCAGACAAAGGGGGAGACCCTAAAAAGGCATTAGAAATAAACTTAGCCTATCAATCCTTAAATTTAGAAAAAAACGAAAAACTTTTTAAGGAATATAAAAATAAGTATATCCAAAGGCTTTCTCGTAAGACCATGTTTTCCAGGCTTCAAGAACTGGAAACTCAGAACCGTAAACTCACTCTTTTAGCCGACCTTTTAAAGGAAAAATGTTGGCAGCTTTTGGTAGAAGGACCGATGATCATAGAAGAAATTAGCCGTAAAAAGGCTTTAAAACTTAAAATTTTTGACCTGGTATCCCATCTCAACTTTTCCTATTTAAAACCCTCTCAAAAATCTTTATTTTTTAAAGAGATATATCTTATAGGGTCTGAGGTGGTTAAAAAAGATAGGTTTAAACGTACGTGCTACAGAATAAAAAATTATCGATTTTTAGGCTCAATAAAAAGAAATTACATAGAACCATGGATTTTATTAGAAAAACATACAAAAGATAAAGAAGTGATCTATAATAACCTGATAAATCGAGAGATTTTTGTACAAGAATTTATCCTTTTTTTAAGACCTGAATTGGAAGCAAATGCTTATCTTTTTTTCTTTCAACCAGAAGACCCACAACATGTAGTGTTTGAAGGAATTCTTATTAAAAAAGAAGAGGTTGATTTAGAAGAAGTTAAGTCCTTGTTAAACAAGGTTCCTCTTCTTAAAGAGGAGTTCACAGAAAACATCACAGATAGAAGTTTAAAACAAGATTAACTTTTAGGTTTAGAGGTTTTCAAGAACCTAATTCCTGTCCAGATTACTATGATAGCAAAAAAGATTCTCAAGTAAAATTCAGGTAAAAAGTTGGCTATATTACCTCCTATAAATGTCCCTATGATGATTCCTATTATCAATCCGGGTAAAATTGGTTTTACAACATTACCCAGTTTCAGGTGGGTATAGGCTCCTACTAACCCAGCGGGAACCATGCATAAAAGTGAGGTTCCTTGAGCAAGGTGTTGTCCATAGTTTAACCCTAAAACCAAAGCAGGAACCATTATCGTTCCTCCCCCTACCCCCATCATTCCTGCTATAAAACCAGCAAATACTCCAGTGAGCAACAAAGCTATAATTTTCGAAGTCCCTTCTAAAGAAAAATGATAGAGGCTTCCTAAGTAAGGTTTGGCCAAAAGTAAAAGGGAGGCAAAGATTAAAAAAGCTCCGAAAGACCTTTTTAGTTTCCATTCAGGAAGGCTGTGGGCAAACTTAGCCCCTTTTCTTGCGGTAATCATCGCTGTAATAGCGATGATTACTGAGGCTACTACATCAACCTCTCCATGCATTCCGTAAGTGATAGCACCTACAAGTCCTGTAAACACCAAAGCCCAAAGGCTGGTTCCATGAGCCTGATGTTGAGAAAGCTTTAATACCCCTACCATAAGGGGAATCATCACCACTCCACCACCTAATCCAACCAGGCCTCCAAAACATCCAGCTAAAATTCCTATCCAAATCGCATGAAAAATTTCTTTTTTCATAATTCCTCCTTTTTATTTTTCTATATAAAGTCCTACTCCTTTTAAATAAAAAGTTTCTTCTACAAAAGGGTTAATAGGATGGTCTTTTGCTTGAAACCCTTTAAAAATAATCTTTCCGTCAACCTGTAGTCTTTTAAGAGAGGTTTTAATAAAATTCAAAAGCCTTTCAAACTTTAAAAAATGGGAACAAGAAAATCCGAAGAAAAATCCTCTTTCCAGGGCTTTAAGGCCTAAAAAATAAAGGGTTTCATATTTTTTTTCACCTTCTAAAACATGTTTATGAGACTTTATAAAGGCTGGAGGATCAAGGATTATCATGTCTACCTTAGGAGGATTCTTTAATATATGAAAAACGTCTCCTTGAAGAGTTATAACTTTCTCCTTCCAGTGGTTAATCTTAGCTATTTCTTCTACTAACAAGAGAGCGTTGGCAGAACGGTCTATAAAAAAAACTCTGTCAGCACCACTCTTTAAACAGTAAAATCCAAAACCTCCGATATAAGAAAATCCATCTATAACCTGCAATCCTTTAGAAAACCTGGCAATAGCCCTACGGTTTTCTCTTTGGTCTAAAAAAAATCCCGTTTTTTGTCCGGTGATAACAGGCACCAAAAACTTTATTCCGTCCATGGTGACTAAAATCGGATCTTCTACGTTCCCATAGACTACCTTTGTATAAAGAGGAAGCCCTTCTTCTTGTCTTTTTGTGTGATCGTTTTTTAAGACGATAGCTTGAGGAGTAAACAACACCTTCAAAGCTTCGATTACAAAATCTACAAGTCTTTCCATCCCAAGTGTATGAATTTGGACCACCACTACTTTTTCAAAAATATCTACTATTAATCCAGGTATAAAATCACCTTCAGAAAACACTAAACGAAAACAGCCTTCACCTGGATAAAAAGATTTTCTAAGTTTTAAGGCTTTAGTAAAGGCCTCTAAAAAAAATTTTTCATCTATCTTTTGTTCTTCTCTTGAAAGTAGCTTTAAGCAGTAAAAAGATTGTGGATTAAAATATCCTATCCCTAAAAAATGATTTTCTTCAGATAAAATAGTTACCAAGTCTCCAGGGGCAATTTTTTCAGATGTTTTCTTAAAATCTTTAATTTCCTTTTGGGTAAACCAGAGATGCCTTTGTAGATAGGTTTGTAGCCCTTTTTTATTTAGAACAACTGGAGGATATAGCATTTTGGTAAATTCCTTTTTCTAAATATATTGCCTTATGAGGACAAATTTTTACACAATTTAAACAGCGAATACATTCAACAGAATTTATTTCTTCTAAAGGATTAAGTCCCACGGGACAAATTTTTTCGCAAACTTTACAATAGGTGCATCGGTTAAAGTTTACATTTAGCCTTAAAAAGCTAACCTTATTAAACAGTCCGTATATCAAGCCAAGGGGGCATACATTCTTGCAAAAAAATCTATAATCTATTACAACAAAAAAAACAAACACCAACAAGATAGCGCTTTTCAGATAAAAAAGTTTTCCTATATAATCCCAAAGTTCTGAACTGATAATAATATTTAAATAGCCAGCTTCTAAAGTTCCTGCTGGGCAGAGATACTTGCAAAATCCTAAAATTCCATAACCTATTTCATCTCTCAAAAAAAGGGGGGTTAAAAATATCAATCCTATAAGCACCAAATGTTTGATGTATCTTTGAGAATTTTTAGGAAGGGAGAGTCTTTCCTTAAAAAAAGGAACTTTATAAATAAGGTCCTGTAAAAAACCAAAAGGACAAACCCATCCACAGATAAACCTTCCTAAGGTTAAACCAAAAATCAAAAAAAATCCTAATACATATAAAAAAGGACCTAACAAAACCTGCCAATTTAAGACCCTTGAAGCACTTAACAGGTTTTGCAAAACCCCTAAAGGACAGGAAAAGAGACTTGCAGGGCAGGAATAACAGTTTAATCCAGGGGCACAAAGTCCTTTTAGAGGGCCTGTGTATAGGTTTTTGGTGAAAGGAAAACCTAAATATCCATTATGTAAGAAAAAAGAGATAGACTGTACCACCCTTCTTTTCATTCTTCTAATCCCATACAGGAAAGACAGACCACAGAACCTCTGGAATAAACAAAGTTATAACCGTTAAGTTTAAGACCCGAGAAAATTAACATCCCAAGGACTATTAGAAAAAACAAGATTTTCCAACAACTCATCTATCCTTGTCCCAACTTTTTCTGGAGAAAGGCTTTGAGGTCTTCGCTAATTTCCTCCACCAACTCTGGATTTTCTCCTTCTACCATAATTCGGTACTTAGGCTCAGTACCAGAAGGTCTTATGATTACCCTGCCCTTTTTTCCTAATCTCTTTTCTGCCTGACTAATCTTTTCTTCTATACCTTCGATTTCATCCAAGGGTACTTTTTTGTTTACTTTTAGGTTTTTGATAACTTGTGGAAATTTTTCAAAAAGTTTTGCCAATTCAGAAAGGGGTTTTTGTTTCTCCTTGATTAAAGAGATAAGCCTTAAACCTGTCAAAAGTCCATCTCCTGTGGTAGCTTTATCTAAAAAGATAATATGACCTGAAGTTTCTCCGCCTAAAAGAGAGTTTATTTCCTTCATTTTCATCACTACATATCTGTCTCCTACAGGAGTTCTTAAAAAAGTTATCCCTTGATCTTTAAAAAAAAGTTCTAATCCAAGGTTACTCATGATTGTGCCTACCACCGTTTGGTTGGTAAGTTGTCCTTTTTCTTTAAGGTCTTTGGCAAAGATGGCTAAAAGATCGTCTCCATCTAAAAGATTACCCTTTTCGTCTACCACCACAATCCGGTCTCCGTCTCCATCAAGTGCTATCCCTAAATGTGCCTGAGTTTCTAATACTTTTTTTCGAAGATTTTCAGGATAGAGGGCTCCACAATTTTCATTGATGTTTGTTCCGTTAGGACTGCAGCCTATTGGAATCACCTCTGCTCCAAGTTCCTCTAATACCTGAGGTCCTACTTGATAACAAGCTCCGTTGGCACAATCTATTACTACTTTTAATCCTTCGAAATTAATGTTTATTGGTACAACAGACTTTAGGTGTACTACATACCTTCCTATGGCATCCTTTATCCTAAAGACTTTTCCTAAGGCATCTCTATAGACTCTTACTTCTTTAAAACTTTCATCAAAAATTAGTTCTTCTATTTTAGCCTCTGTCTCATCAGAAAGTTTAAAACCATCTTTACCAAAGATTTTAATCCCGTTATCGTAGTAAGGATTATGGGAAGCGGAAATCATGATACCTACATCTGCCCTCAAATCCTTGGTTAAAAAGGCAATCCCAGGAGTAGGAATAGGTCCTACTAACAAACTATAGCCTCCCATAGAACAAAGACCAGCAACCAGGGAAGACTCAAAAATATATCCTGACAACCTGGTATCCTTACCTATAACCACCTTGGTAATATGATGATTTTGATTTTTAAACAAAAATCCTATGGCTCTGCCTACCTGCAAGGCTATTTCTGGAAGCATCGGAAAAACATTAGCTTCTCCTCTTATCCCGTCTGTACCAAAAAGTTTCTTATCTTCCATGGTTTTTTACCTCTTTTTTTCTTCATAGTATACTTTCACTTTTTCTGTATCCATAGAAATAATACCTAAAGGCGGCATTAAATCAACCTCTAAGGATCCGGTTAATTTTAGTTTTAAAAGGTCTATAGGTTCTGTATTAATTTCTTGAATATTTAAAAGAACCTCTATCGGGGCTTTGATTAGTACATATTTAGGAAAGACCTTTATTTTACCTCGAGTATGGTAAAAACTTTCTTCTTTTAAAACTGGCCTTACAGGGACTTTTTTAGTACCTATTTTTTTAATTATCAAAGTTAGAAATGTAGGGTTTATTTCTTTTACTTTTATCCCAGAAGGCAGATTTATCTTTTCTATCGGCACCCTTATCTGATGAACACCTGGAGTTAAATTTTTAAAATCAATTTCTAACTTAAGGTCTTTTTCATTAACGTTTCTTAAAAGATTTCTTATAGTTTGAATTTTTATCACTACAGTAGAAGGAGTTACTTCTACTATATAGTTAGAATTAGGTAGTTTATAGAACACAGGAATTTCTAACGTCTTTTCTATAGACCTTCCCCAAACTACAAAGTACCATAAAGTAACAGCCATCAAAAAAGAAAGAATTTTTAGTCTATGTTCCCTTTTGAATTTCATAGGTAATCCTTGTCCACCAAGGTGCTTTAGACTCAAAACCTAAAAGTTGGGACAGCATTTTTCTTAAAGTAGCAGGGGTTACATCTCTGGTAATCTTACCACTAACTGCCAGAGAAATATAACCTTTTTCTTCAGAAACCACTATGGCTACAGCATCGGTGATTTCTGTAATTCCAATAGCTGCCCTGTGCCTGGTCCCAAGGTCTTTGGCTATATCAGGGTTGGTAGAAAGTGGTAACACCACCCCTGCAGCTACGATTTTTCCTTTACTGATAACCACTGCCCCATCATGAAGAGGACTTTTCGGATTAAAGATACTTACCAGTAACTCCTCACTGATTTTTGAATCTAACATTACCGCCCCTTCCAGAAAATCTTTTAAACTTATTTCTCTTTCAAACACTATCAAGGCCCCTATCTTTTTTTCAGCAAGTTGAGTAACAGCTTTAACTACCTCTTCTATACCATAAGAATATTCTGTCTGAAACTTAGTAAAAGGATGTTTCCCTATCTGGGCTAAGGCTTTTCTTATATCATCCTGAAACACTATGATAATCAAAATCAAGATAGAAGACATAAAGGTGTTTAAAATCCAGTTCAGAGTTAATAATTGTAAGGCATCTGAAACGAAATATAATAGAACTACCACCGATAAACCTGCAGCCATTTGAAGAGCTCTACTACCCTGGATAAGCAAAAGAATTCTATAAATCAGAAAACTAACCACAAAGATGTCTACCACATCTTTCCAGGTTATAGAATTAAATATTTCAGTAATTCTTAAAACACCAAAATCCAAATCCTTTATCCTCCTATTTGTTGCACTAAAAACTTAAACATTATAACAGCATCTTTATTAAGATCTACTCGATGAACTCTCAAAAATTGAACTCCCCTTAACGAAGACCAAACAGAAAAACCAACCGTACCCCCTTCTCTATCTAAAGGATTAGGTTTATTAAGAACCTTTCCTATAAAACTTTTTCTTGAGTGCCCTAAAAGAACAGGCCTTCCCAAACTATAAAATTCGTCTAATCTTTTTAAAATTTCTAAGTTATGTTCAAAGTTTTTGCCAAACCCTAACCCAGGGTCTATGATAATCTTTTCTACAGAAATTCCCTTTTTTACCAAAAATTCTATACGGTTTTGTAAAAATTCCTTTACTTCTTTTACTACATCTTTATACTGAGGGTTTTCTTGCATAGTTTTGGGAGTTCCTTTGATATGCATAATTACATATGGGCAATCAAAGTCTTTTACCACCTCAACCATTCTTTGATCAAAGCAACCTGCACTTATGTCGTTTATCATCGAAGCTCCCGCTTTTAAAGATTCTTCAGCTACCCTACTCTTATAAGTGTCTACTGAGATGACAACGTCTGGTAACTCTTCACGGATTGCCTTAACTACAGGTACAACCCTTTTTAGCTCTTCCTCTTCACTTACAGGCTCAGAAAAAGGTCTGGTTGATTCTCCCCCTATGTCTATGATGTCTGCTCCTTCTTCTATCAACTCTTTAGCCCTTAAAACCGCCTCTTTTAGACCAAAAAACTTCCCTCCATCTGAAAAAGAGTCAGGGGTTACGTTTAAAATTCCCATGAAATAAGGACAAGCTTGCCAATCAAAAATTTTAGAGCCTATTTTTAAAGGAGATAACATAACCTATTGATTTTGAGTTTCTAAAATAAGTTTAAACCTTTCAGCATCGATAGTCTCTTCTTCTAATAAAACCAGAGCAACTTTATGAAGATTGTTTATATAGGTATGTATAATATCCTTAGCTTTCTGATAACAACGATTTACTATCTCTTTTATTTCTTCGTCAATAATCTTTGCTGTCTCCTCTGAATAATCTTTTATCTGTAAAAGCTCTTTTCCGAGAAAAATATGATCTTCTCCCCTTCCTAAAGCTAATGGACCTAATTTTTTACTCATTCCCCATTCACAAACCATTTTTTTTGCGATCTGGGTAGCTTTTTTTATATCATCTTGAGCCCCGGTGCTTATGGAATTAAAAACAACTTCTTCACTCACTCTTCCTCCTAAAAGAACGGTTATTTTTTTAAGCAAATAGTCTTCTGAATAAATGTGTCGATCATCTAAAGGCAGCTGTTGGGTTACTCCTAAAGCTTGTCCTCTGGGGATAATACTTATCTTATGGACTGGGTCAGGGTCAGGCAGATAATAAGCTACCAACGCATGTCCTGCTTCATGATAGGCTATAATCTTTTTTTCTTCTTCGCTTAACATAAAACCTTTTCTTTCCTTACCCATGAGAATTTTATCTTTAGCCTCTTCCAAATCTTCCTGTTCGATAAACTCTTTTCCTTTTTTAGCGGCAATAAGGGCTGCTTCGTTAAGCATATTTTCTAAATTAGCTCCGGTAAATCCAGGGGTCGCTTTAGCGATAGACCTTAAATCTAAGCTTGGAGAAACCTTAAACTTACGAGCATAAAGTTTTAAGATAGCCTCTCTTCCGTTTACGTCTGGAGGAGGTACAAAAACCTGTCTGTCAAATCTACCAGGTCTCAAAAGGGCTGGGTCTAAAATGTCAGGTCTGTTAGTAGCAGCAAGCACAACTATCCCTTCTGCTGTATCAAACCCATCCATCTCTACAAGTAGCTGGTTTAAAGTTTGTTCTCTTTCATCATGTCCACCACCTAATCCTGCCCCCCTCTGTCTACCAACGGCATCTATCTCGTCTATAAAGATGATACAAGGTGCATGGGCTTTGGCTTGAGAAAATAAATCTCTTACCCTCGCAGCTCCTACACCTACAAACATCTCTACAAAATCTGACCCACTGATACTAAAAAAAGGAACTCCTGCCTCTCCAGCTATGGCTTTAGCAAGAAGAGTTTTTCCTGTACCTGGAGGCCCTACCAACAAGATACCTTTGGGGATACGTGCCCCTAATTTGGTAAACTTTTGAGGATTTTTTAAAAACTCTACTACCTCCTGTAATTCTTCTTTAGCCTCCTCTATCCCAGCTACATCTTTAAAAGTTACTTTGGTTTCCCCTTCTTTTATTAGACGTGCCCTGCTTTTTACAAAACTAAAGGGTTTATTCCCAGGCTGCATCTGTTTGATAAACAAAAACCAAAGTAGAATTAGCACAATGAAAGGAAGCCAGGACACAAGAAAGGTAGTAAACCAACTATGTTGAGAGTCTGGTTTAACTACAATTTTAACTCCCTTTTCTTTTAACAGGGGGATTAAATCTTTATCCTCTGGAATATAAGTAATTATTTCTTTAGAAGAAGAGACTTTGGCAGAAACTTTTTGCCCTTCTATTAATACCTCTTTTATTTCTCCTTTTTCTACTTTTTCAAGAAACTCGGTATAACTGATGTTGTTAGAGGTGTATAACGAAGTTTGATTATAAAAAAAGTTGTAAGCTAACAAAACCAGCAATCCAATAAAAAACCAAAGCAACAAAGTTTTTCCTTTTTGCCACATCTATCTGTGCCTCCTTTTTTCTATTTTTTAAATTTATTACAATTTTCTTGATTTTCAACGAAAAAAGTTTTACATCTATATAAACTCTCTATATAATTTAAGTTTCAAAGAGATTTTAACGACAATGTTTTAAGTAAAGGCCTGAATAGACCCTTAGTTGATGAAACCTCCCTTGTCTAAAACTCAAACTTAGATTATAATCTTTAACATGGAAAAAGTAAACAGGATTTTACTCTCTTTATTAGGGATGTGGTTGATATTTTTAGGTATAAATACCTCAGGAGTGGCCTCTGAAGTAAACGTGACCGCCAATAAGATGGAGGTTATGGAAAGTGAAGGAATAGCGGTTTTTACAGGTAAGGTGCAAGCTACCCGAGGAGATATGAAAGTTTTTTCTGATAAGTTATATGTTTATTATGCTAATCAAGAAGAGAAGAAAAATGTAACCAAGGTGGTTGCTTTGGGAAGAGTAGTTATCTATAAAGGAAAATGGAAAGCCTATGCAGAAAAGGCGGTATACTATAAGGATCAAGAAAAGTTAGTTTTAGAGGATAATCCTAAAGTATGGTATGACAAAAATCTGATAGAGGGAGATATAGTAGTAATTTACTTCAATGAAGACAGGAGTGAGGTTTTGTCTAAAAACGAAGGAAGAGTAAGAGCCAAGTTCTACCTTAACTAAAGCTTTTTATCTGGGTGTAATTATTATGCTCAAAGCAAAAAATTTAAAAAAAAGTTTTAAAAAAAGAGAAGTAGTACATGGAGTTACCGTAGAGATAAAAAAGGGAGAGATGGTAGGTTTGCTTGGTCCTAACGGTGCAGGCAAAACTACCTCGTTTTATATGATTGCTGGTTTTCTTAAACCTGATTCAGGAGAGATATGGCTTTTTGACAAAAACATCACTGATTACGATGTTTCGGAAAGAGCCAATCAAGGTATCATCTATCTTCCTCAGGAAAGTTCTGTTTTTAGAAAACTTACTGTTTATGAAAATTTTAAAATGGTAATAGAACGTTTAGAAGCAAAACAAAAAGAAATAGAAGAAAAGCTTGATTTTTATATAGATCTTTTTAATTTAAGAGAAGTCCTTCATCAAAAGGCCTATACCCTTTCTGGGGGACAAAAAAGGAAGGTAGAAATAGTCAGAGCCCTTTTGGTCGAGCCTTCCTTTATCCTTCTTGATGAGCCTTTTGCAGGTATTGACCCGATAGGAATTGACCAGTTAAAAAACATTTTTAAAACGTTAAGAGAACGCAATATCGGCCTTTTAATTTCTGACCATAACGTTAGAGAGACGTTAAAAATATGTGATAGGGCTTACGTGATAGCTGACGGTCAAATCATCGGATCAGGTACTCCCCAACAAATCTTAGAAAACGAAACCGTTAGAGAAAAATATTTAGGCGAAAGGTTTAAACTTTAGAAAATGATAGAACTTAAAAATCAATTAAAACTTAGTCAACAACTGATTTTAACCCCCCAACTAAAGCTTTTGTTAAAAGTCCTTCAACTTAACACCTTAGAATTAGAAGAATATCTGGTTCAAGAGGCTCAGACAAACCCCTTTTTAGAGATAGAATATAAAGATTTGGCTCCAAAAGTTAGTCAAGATAGAGACCATATACCTGAAGAAGTTAAACTAACAGATGAAATAGATTTAGGAACTGAGGAATTTTTAGAAAAGAGTTTCTATCTTATAGAACCTCAGGAGGAACCGGAAGAACCTATCTGGGAAAAAACCCTTAAGGCTGAAGACAAACTCAGTGATTATTTACTCTGGCAGTTTCGACTGAAAGAGTTTACCCCTGTCGAATACGAAATCGCCCAGTATATTGTGGGAAATCTTGATGAAAAAGGATATCTAACCGTTTCTTCTGAAGAACTAGCTAAAGAGCTGAGCCTTTCTGCAGAGAAGGTAGAAAAAGTAAGAAATGTCATAAAGTTTTTAGACCCAGTAGGGGTAGCCTCTTACGATGTTAAAGAATGTTTACTTACTCAGCTTTTATTTATGGGTTACAAAGAAGAAAGTCTTCCTTATGTGCTGATAGAAAAATATTTTGAACAAATTCCTGAAGGAGTAGACATACTTTCTCAAAAGTTAGGTATAGAACCTTTAAAGATAGAAGAGGCTTTAGAGATTATCAAACATCTTGAGCCCTATCCTGCTAGAAATTTTTATGTAGAAACTTCCACCTACATAGAACCAGACCTTAGGTTTTATAAAGAAGAGGAAGAATGGAAGGTAGAGGTTCTGAAGGAAAAAAGCTTTAAGGTAAGATTAAATAACTTTTATTTAGAATACTTAAAATTAAAGAAAAAGGACCCCCGGTTTTTAAAGTCAAAACAGTTTTTAAAAGAGAAATTTAAAGAAGCGGAAAACTTGTTAAAGGCTTTAGACAGTAGATATTCAAGTCTTTATAAAGTTGGAGCAGCCATTTTGAAACATCAAAAGGAGTTTTTAGAAAAAGGAATTAAATATTTAAAACCTCTTACTTTAAGGATGTTGTCTGAAGAAACCCAGTTGCATGAATCTACTATCAGTAGGATTATTAACCGCAAATATGTACAAACGCCTTCAGGAGTTTTTCCTCTTAAGTTTTTCTTTTCTTCAGGTTATGAATCTTCCGACGGAACAAGCCTTTCTTCTAAAGCAGTAAAAGACCTTATTAAACAGATCATTTCTCAAGAAAACCCTGAAAAACCTTTAAGTGATAACGAGGTGGCTAAAGTTTTAAAATCTAAATATGGGGTTAATATAGCAAGAAGAACGGTTACTAAATACAGAGAAGAACTTCAAATTCCCTCAGTTCGCGAAAGGAAAAAACAAAATAAGAGGTAAGCCTTATGCCTTTTGTAGCCTTTGACTGCGAAGGACCTTTAACCTTAAACGACAACGCTTTTGAGTATTCTAAGTTTATGATGCCTGAAGGCCATAGATTTTTTAAACAAGTCTCTCGTTTTGACGATTACTTAGCAGACATTAAAAAACGTCCTGGATACAAACCAGGAGACACCCTTAAATTGATACTCCCTTTTTTAAAACTTTTTGGAGCAACCAACCAAAGCCTTAGAGAGTTTTCTCGGAAAACTTTGCTTTTTTTACCTAAGATACCTGAGGTTTTAAAGGAGATTAAAAATTTAGTCCCAACTTTTATCATCAGCACAAGTTATAAACCCTATTTAGAAGCCCTTGCTGAGGCTATAGAGTTTCCTATGGACCATATATTCTGTACGGAGGTAGACCTTGATAAAGTAACCCTTTCAAAAGAAGAAGTCAAAATTTTAGAAAAACTATACCAAGAAATACTTTCTTATCCAACTATAGAAATACCGTTAAGAGCCACTTCTCCTTCAGACCTACCTTCAGAACTCTTAAGTGTGCTTGAACGGATGGAAGAAATTTTTTTTGAAATTATTTGGAATCTTGATGTAGGGGTATTTTTAAGAGAGATTAACCCTGTAGGGGGAGAAGAAAAGGCAAGAGCCTGTCAACAAATATCTGAAAGTTTAAATGTTTCTTTTTCAGAAGGATTTTATGTAGGAGATAGCATCACTGATATGAAGGCTTTAACCCTTCTGAGAGAAAACCAGGGAGTATCTTTAGCCTTTAATCCAAACAGATATGCTTTAAAAACTGCAGAATTTTATGCTTTAAGCAAAAACGGAGTTATTTTTAAAGACCTGGTAAAACTGTTTATCGAACAAGGCAAAGAAGGGCTTGATAGTTTTGTATCTTTTAAAGATTATGAGTTTCAAAAAGTTCCTTCAGAGTCTGAAGTTTTTGAAAATCTTGTAGACAAGTGTGAAAATTTCAGAAAGATCATTAGGGGGGCGTTGATAGGTGATTTAGGATGATACCCTTACAAGATATCTTACCAAGACGTAACCCCCCAGTAATGACCTGGTTTCTCATTCTTTTGAATACCTTAGTGTTTTTCTATGAACTTTCTTTACCTACTGTAGAAAGAGAAGTCTTTTTTAAAACCTGGGGATTTATACCTGCCATCTTTTTTGATCCTTACTTTAACTTTCTTGTCGGTTTTCCTTGGTATCATAAGTTTTTAACCCTTTTTACCCATCTTTTTATCCACGGAGGTTGGCTTCATTTTATAGGTAACATGTGGACATTATGGATTTTTGGGGATAATGTAGAAGACCGGTTAGGGCCTTTTAAGTTTTTATTTTTTTATTTAGTGTGTGGCATTTTAGCTACGATGCTTCATTCTTTTATCTATCCTAACTCTGTTATTCCTTTGGTAGGAGCCTCTGGTGCTATCTCTGGAGTTATGGGAGCTTACTTTTTATTGTATCCTTTAGCAAGAATTTTGGTAGTTTTTCCGGTGTTGTTTATACCTCTATTTTTTGAGGTCCCTGCCTTCATATTTTTGGGTTTATGGTTTTTGCTTCAGTTTTATAACGGACTTTTTTCCTTGGTTTTACCGGAGAGCTTTGGTGGGGTTGCCTGGTTTGCTCATATAGGTGGTTTTTTGGCAGGAGCCTTGCTATATAAAATTTTCTGTAAAAGAAAATGCAGGTTCTATCGAGATGAATATACCTTTTTTGGTTCCTTTTTTGATATAGACAAACCTTAAGGGGGGTTTTATGTTATGTTTGGTATAGGAGACCTTTTCTGGATTATCTTTTTTGCCATTGCTATGCAACCTTTTTTAAGACAAAAGTTCTTAGAAATAGCCAGACAAAAAGCCATAGAACAAATCGAAAAAAAGAGAGGTTCAAGGGTTATTTTATTGGTTCATCGTCAAGAAAAGATGTCATTTTTTGGTTTTCCTCTGATGAGATACATCGATATCAACGATTCTGAAGAGGTAATAAGGGCCATACATCTTACAGATAAAGATGTTCCTATAGATATCATCCTTCACACTCCAGGAGGATTGGTTTTAGCCTCCCTTCAGATTGCCCTTGCTATAAAAAAACACCCGGCTAAGGTTACAGCCTTTATCCCTCATTATGCCATGAGTGGAGGAACCCTTATTGCTCTTGCCTGTGATGAAATAGTGATGGACGAACACGCTGTGCTTGGACCAGTAGATCCTCAAATAGGAGAGTATCCAGCCGCCTCTATTTTAAGGGCAGTTAAAAGAAAACCTTTAGAACATATCGACGATAAAACCTTAATTTTAGCAGACGTAGCTGAGATGGCTTTAAAACAGATGAAAGAAAACCTAAAACTGATCCTTAACGATAGATACCCTGAAGAAAAAATAACCGAATTAGCAGAAGTATTGTCTCAAGGATATTTTACTCATGACTATCCTATTACTTATGAAAAAGCCTTAGAATTAGGGCTACCGGTGAGTAAAGACATGCCTATAGAGATCTATCAACTCATGAAATTATTTCCTCAACCAACAACCACAACCTCTTCGGTAGAATATATACCTTTGCCTAAAAAAGGAAAATCTTAAACACCTTTAGAAGATATCAGCGATTTCAATGTTTCTGCGAATATTTGAAAATGTTCTTCTTTCCAGAGGACAAACACAATTTTTTGGGGGGCTTTATGTTTTTTCAGAAAGTCACATACTGTTTTTAAGGCGATCTCTGCAGCCTCTTTCATAGGATAACCATAGGCTCCTGTGCTAAGAGCAGGAAAAGCAACTGAGTTGAGACCATAATCTAAAGCTAATTTTAAAGCACTTTGGTAAGCCTTCTTAAGAAGTTCAGGTTCACCACTTTTTCCATCTTTATATATAGGACCTACTGTATGAATAACATATTTTGCCTTAAGATTACCACCTTTAGTGATTACTGCTTCACCAGTAGGACATCTTTTATATTTAGACCTAATTTCTTCAAGAATGGAGGGGCCACCTTTTCTATGAATGGCTCCGTCAACCCCTCCCCCTGGAATAAGTTCTTCGTTAGCTGCGTTAACTATAGCTTCTGTTTCTTGTTCAGTAATATCTCCTTGGACTAATTCAACTTCACATCCATCAATATAAACCTTCATGGTTTTACCTTCCCTTTTTAAGGTAAAACGGGTCTGGGGGGATTTGAACCCCCGACTCCTGGCTCCGGAGGCCAGTGCTCTTTCCAGCTGAGCTACAGACCCATACCTTTATTTAAATTATAACACATTTTAAAAAATTAACACATTACACTCTAACTCCTTCTACTGCTTTATTGAGTTCTAAGATTACATTTTTTAAGGTTTCTATCTCTTCTACTACTTTTTCATTTAAGGCTTTTACTTCTAATGCAAGTTGACTTGATTGAATGGCTGCCTGAGCTACCTCATTACTTGCAACGCTCTGTTCCTCTGTTGCCGCTGCTATCTGGTTGATAGCATCTCTAACTTGTATACTTGATTGAGCAATGCTTTCAAGCACACTTTTAATTTTCGTTAGAGCAGAAAGTGCCTCTTCTACTTTTTCAACTGTGGCATCCATGTTTTTCATAGAGTTCTTTGATTCCTGCTGAACGGCTAAAATTCTATTTGCAATATCCTCAGTTGCTTTTATTGTTTTTTCCGCAAGCTTTCTAACCTCTCCCGCAACAACTGCAAACCCCTTGCCATGCTCCCCAGCTCGTGCTGCTTCTATCGTTGCATTAAGTGCAAGGAGATTTGTCTGGTCTGCTATCTCTTTAATCAAACCAACGATATCTCCTATTTCGTTTACTCTTAAATTTAAAGCATTTAAAGTCTTTTTAAGTTCATCTGTAGCCTGCGTGGTTTCATTGATTACAACCATGGATTGTTCGGCTAATCTTGCTCCCTCTTCTGATATCTTCTGAGATTCATTAGCAAGTTCCTGAGCATAATGAGCGTTTTTAGCAACATCTGCAATGGTTGCACTCATCTCCTCCACCGCTGCTGCAATCTGATTTGCCTGGTTGGTCTGAAGGTCTATTTTTTTCTTTACAGCATCAACATTACTCAAAAGATTACCTATAAACTCATAAATGGTTTCGGCTGAACTTTTAATCTGTTTTACCAATCCTTGAGTGAATTCTTCAACCTTGATAACTGCCCGGGCGATAAGACCAATTTCATCTTTTCTATTTCTGTACCCCTTTCCAAAACCAACCCTACTAAAATCACCTTTGGCTACCTCTCCAAGTTTTGCTGCCATGTCTGGAATTGGGGTCAAGCTTCTTTGTGTGACTACATAAATAAGTATTCCTATAGCAATGGCTGCTAAAACATTTAAAACAAACATGACATTTCTAAAAGTATAAGACACCCCATAAATTTGACTCTTAGGAACGTTGATAGAAATTAACCATTTAAAACCAGGATAAACTTGAGCTATAGAGACATGTTTTTCCCCGTTTATCTTTATTTCTACAGCTTCCCCTTCTTTGACTTTTGATAGTTTTTCTATACTTTCTTTTCCTAAATCTTTTCCAGCAATAAGTTTAGGTTCTCCTTTGGCAACATCATACACAGACACAAACCCTCTTTCTCCTATCTTAAGGCTACCTAAATAATTTTTAAACTCATTAATGACAAGAGTGATATCAAAACCTATGAAAAATACGCCTACTACAGCTCCGCTTGAGTCCTTTACAGGCACATATTTAGTCATATACTCTTTACCAAAAAGGGTAGCCTTTCCTACATAGGTTTCTCCCCTTAACAAACCTTGATATGCAGGATGATTCCTATCTAAAGTCGTCCCAACCGCACGGGTTCCGTCTTCTTTCTTAAGAGAGGTTGCAACTCTTAAAAAATCCTCCCCTTCTCTTTTAAAAATGGTTGCTACACTTCCACCTGTGATAGCAGTAAACCTATCACAGACATCGTTGGTAGGATTACTAATACTTGGTCCCAAAGACATAAAAATATTCATAAAACGGTCAGCTGAATACCTTGCAAACTGGTCAAAGGTTTGTAGTTCATGGATAATCGTTTTAAATTCAAGGTTTAGGGTTGCAAGTTCTTTCTTTTTTATAGAAGAACTTGTCTGAAAATAAAGAACAGCCGCAACTATAGAATACACTAACAAAATAGAAACAAGAGCTAAAACAAAAATCTTTTTACTTAAAGATAAACCATCTAAAACATTTTTACCCCTTTCTCCCATTTCCTCCTCCTGGAATTAAATAATATATTATTATTTATACTTTTCATTAACCTTTTATTATAATTAACATTTTATTATAAAAACAGGGTCCTAAAAGTCAAGCAATATTGACATAAAAAAGCTAAGAGCTAAAAGATAAAAAAGTAACATGCACTACTAAAGAATATTCAAAAAAGAAAGAATTCACAAAATTGTTTGTTAAAATTTTATATTAAAAGGTACAACTTAATACTTATAAGGTTAATCTATTTTAAAAAACATAATGGCAAAGCGGTAAAAATATTCAATTGTTCAAAAAATCACATATCCTAAAATTCCTTTTTAAATTTTTATAAAATTTAAGAATAGAAAAAGTATTCAAATATTGGTAGGAGGTGGGGAACATGAAAAAGTTTGAAAATTTGAGTATAAAAAATAAGCTTTTGCTTTTAGTCTTTTTTTCTTTATTTGGTTATATAATATTTTTCCTTTTACAATCTACTTACTTAAAAGAATCTATTCTAAAAGAAAAAAAGGTAGAACTAATTCAAAAAGGAGAGATGGCCTTATCTATAGTAGAATATTACTACAGTCTTTATAAAGCTGGGAATCTTACCGAAGAAGAGGCTAAAGAAAAGGCAAAGCTTGCCATAAAAAACTTACGTTATGAAGAAAGAACTAACTATTTCTGGATAAATGATGGAAGTCTCCCCTATCCGATAATGGTAATGCATCCAACGGTTCCTCAGCTTGAAGGAAAACCTCTTTCTGACACCAAATTCAACGTAGCATACAAACGACAGACTGACCTTAATGCAAAAGAGGAAAAGGTAAACAATCAAAATCTTTTTACTCTTTTGGTAGAAACTGCAGGTAAAACCGGACAGGCTTTTGTTTGGTACAAATGGCCTAAACCGTTAAAAGGGGGAGGAGTAACTAAAGAAGTTTATCCTAAACTTTCCTATGTCGTAAAGTTTGAACCATGGAACTGGTATATAGGAACAGGGGTTTATATTGATGATGTCGATAAAGCTTTTATACAAGCTATGAAGAGAAATAGTATAAAAACTGGCTTAGCTGTGTTAATAATTTTACTTATCACAGGATTTTTGGCTATTTTATCTGTCCGTTCTATTTCTATACCAATCTCTGAATTAGAAGAAAAAATAAAAAAATTTGGACAGGGACATCTAAACATCGAGTTTAAAACCCAAAGAAAAGATGAAATAGGTAAAATTGCTAACAGCTTAGATGATGCTATTAGCAACCTCAAGGGAATTCTTTTAAGTATCAAAGAAGTTTCAGAAAGTCTTTCTGATTCAGCCAATGATCTAACTGAAGTGTCTAATCAGTTCAAAATAAGCCTTGACCTCCAAACCCAGCAAGCAACCCAGATTGCCTCTGCTGCAGAAGAAATGTCCATTACTGTGGTTGATATCGCTAAAAACACGACAAGCATTTTAGAAGAAAGTAAAAAAACAGCAGAAATTGCCAAAGAAGGTGAAACCTATATTTTAAAAACCGCAAATGAAGTTAAAATAATAGAAAAAACAGCAGAAAAACTAAAAGAAGTCATGTATAGTTTAGAAGAAAGGACCAGGGCAATAGAGAGTGTGGTAGAGTTTATCAAGGATGTGGCAGAGCAGACCAATTTACTTGCATTAAACGCAACGATTGAGGCAGCCCGAGCTGGAGAGCATGGAAAATCTTTTGCGGTTGTTGCAGGGGAGATAAGAAAATTAGCAGAAAGAACTAACAAATCAACCGATGAGATAGCAGGTGTTATAAGGGAGATAAAGGGAGTGGTAGAGGAGGTGAGTAGGGAGGTAGAGGAGATAGGTGCTAAGGTTGAGAGTGGTGCAAGGCTTAGTGAGGAGGCATCAGGGATTCTTAGTAGGATAGCAGATGCGGCAGAAAGATTGCAGGAGATGATACAGAGCATTGCAAGTGCGACAGAGGAGATGAGTGTTACGTCTGAGTCAGTAGCTAAGGATGTAGGTAGTGTGGCGGAAGGAATA
The DNA here is from genome assembly GCF_030445475.1 of Thermodesulfobacterium sp. NCBI lineage: Bacteria > Pseudomonadati > Thermodesulfobacteriota > Thermodesulfobacteria > Thermodesulfobacteriales > Thermodesulfobacteriaceae > Thermodesulfobacterium > Thermodesulfobacterium sp. The sequence continues at coordinate 21,751 of NZ_JASUTP010000013.1, forward strand.
CAAGAACTAAAAAGAAACATCTTTTCCCTTCTTGAAACCACGGAAGATATAAAAAAGATGGAGGAAGAACTAAGGAAAAAAACTTCTATGTTTAACCTTTAATTTTTTTTAATTTTGATTATAATGTTTAAATAATATTACTTTTAAAGGAGATCTTTATGGATAGAGAAACTCTGATAAAAGGATTGATACTTTATGAAGATAGCGACCACAAGTTTATTTGGTTAGGATGGGAAGAAGAGGAAGAGGAAGGTTTGGTACAGACTAATCAATATCTCATCATAAATAAGGGAAAAGGTATCCTTCTTGATCCAGGTGGGGTGTATGTTTTCCCCAGAGTTTTAGCTGCTGTTGCCAACTACATAGACATTGACAACATAGAATATATCTTCTTTTCACATCAAGACCCTGACGTAAGCTCAGGACTTATTACCTGGTTGGAAAACACCAACGCCAAGATTTATATCAGCAAACTTTGGATAAGGTTTATCCCTCATTTTGGTTACAATTCTTTAAGGCGGACTATACCTTTAGAAGATAAAGGAGGAGAATTAACTTTGGGTTCAGGTGATAAACTTTTGTTTATACCTGCCCATTTTCTTCATTCTAAAGGTAATTTTTCCGTATTTGATACGCGAAGCAAAATTTTGTTTTCTGGAGATATAGGTGCAGCTGTTTTTCCTAAAGGTCAGAGATATCTTTTTGTAGAAAACTTTGAAAACCATGTAAAACTTATGGAAGGTTTCCATAAAAGATATATGGGAAGTAATAAAGTATGCAAAAAATGGGTTAACTTAGTCAAACCTCTTAATCCAACCATGATAGCTCCTCAACATGGAGCAATTTTTAAGGGAGAGAATGTAAAGAAATTCCTTAACTGGTTTGAGAACTTAAGTTGTGGGCTTGATATCATAGACCAAATTTATTAACCTTTAGGGGGAAAACATGTTCAACTTTCTTAAAAAAGAAACTAAAACATTTAATCCTACTTCAACTTTTTCCCCCTACCCTATCAACCTAAGAAAAGTAGTGCAAAAACTTTGGAAATTTTCTTATATAAAAAGTCTTTCCCATTATGTTTCTGAAGCTCTTATAAAAGCCTTACAGCTTTCACAAGAATCTGGTAAGTATATTTCTTCTTTGGTAGAAAAGTTTAATTTTGCCATCCAAACCCTTTCTGAAAAAATATTACCCATAAAATCTGAAACAGATAACTTGGTAAAAAGATCTGAGGAGTCAAAAGAAAAGATAAACGTTATGATAGAAGAGGTAAAAGTTATAGAAAGCAGCCTTAAAAACTTTGTAGAGACCTCAAAAAAAATGCAAAACTCGTTCCAAGAAATCAAAAATTCTTTGACAGAAATTCATAACATCGCAGACCAAACGACTATCTTGTCCCTGAATGCATCCATTGAGGCTGCTCGAGTGGGATTAGCTGGAAAAGGTTTCACCGTGCTTGCTGAAGAAATTAGAAAATTAGCTAACAAAACCAATCAGTTTGCTAAACACATTAACGAAAGCATCCTTTCTGTAGAAAAAAACATCAACTTTTTTACTACCTCGATCTTTGCCCTTAAAGAAAGCTTAGATAAAAGCATCGAAACTTTAAAGGAACTATATTTTTTTATAGATTCTAACCATCAGATGGCTGAAAACGTAGAAAGACTTATAAATGATATGTTTTTAGCCATAGAAGAGCAAGTTAAAATTACAGAAGAGATTACTCAAAACATGGTTAACCTTTCAAAAAATTTAAAAATTACGGAAAAGCAACTTCAATCTATAGTGATACAGTTTAAAAAGATTTAAAAACACCTTTATTTAACTAAGCTTTCCAAAGCCCCCTTTATCTCAGGGTAAATAAATTTAAAATCGTTTTGTATCAATCTTCGAGGATGAGCCTTTATATTTGCAGTTATACTGTCTGCCAACTCACCTAAAAACAACTTTAAAGCAAACATAGGTACCCTAAAGAAAGCTGGTCTTTTTAAAACCTTAGCCAAGGCTTTAGTAAACTCCTTGTTGGTTACAGGTTGAGGGGAAGTAAAGTTAAAAACTCCTTCAAGGTCTTTTTCTATGAGAAAAATCAAGCCGTTTACTAAATCACTTATATGTATCCAAGAAAACCATTGTCTCCCATCCCCCAAAGTTCCACCTAATCCCCACTTAAAAACAGGTAAAACCTTGGCAAGCATACCACCTTTACCAAGAACGATACCAAAACGGGTTATAGCTACTTTAACTCCATACTTCTTAGCAATTTGGGCCTGTTTTTCCCATTCTATGCATACTTTTGCCAGAAAATCATTTCCTGGTTGAGAGTCTTCGTCTACGGACTGATCTCCTTTATCTCCATAATATCCTATGGCTGAGGCATTTATCAAAAAAGCGTTTTTTTTTAAAGATTTTACGATGTTTTCTGTAGACTTAACTCTGCTTTCTAAAATTAGTTTTTTATAAGACTCAGTCCATTTTCCAAAGATGTTTTGTCCTACCAGATTGATTACCACGTCAAAATTGGAAACCTCAGCTTGCCAACTTCCTGATTTCATAGGGTCTCCCAAAATAAAATCACAACCTGAAAACCGAGACTTAGCCTTTTCTAAATTCCTTACCAATAAAGTCGTACTGAAACCTTTTTTTATCAGTTCAGGCACTAAAGCTCCCCCAACAAAGCCTGTACCTCCAACTACTAGCACTTTTTTCATGGTAATAACCTCAATGTTTTTTATAAAAATATTTTTAAAATAAAAATATTAAAAAGTAAAGAATACCTATAAAAATACGGTAAATTCCAAAGATAAAAAAACTATGCTTAGAGATAAAGCTAATAAAGATTTTGATAGCTAAAAATGCCGTGAAAAAAGCAAAGACAAAGCCTACTAAAAGGACTTGCCAATCTTGAAAGGACATCTCGGAATATGATTTGATGAGGTCATAACTGGTAGCCATAAGCATCGTTGGTAAGGCCAGAAGAAAGGAAAACTCAGCCGCAGCCTTTCTGTTAAGACCAACCACCATCCCTCCTATGATGGTAGCAGCTGAACGAGAAACTCCAGGCATCATGGCTAAAGACTGAAAAACCCCTATTAAAGGTATTTTCTTTAAACTAAGCTCTTTTACATCAGACAACCCATTATCTTTTTGAAGAAATCTGTCTATAAATAAAAGCACTATCCCTCCGAAAATCAAGTTTATTACCACCAAAAGGTCGTTGCCTATAAAAAATCTTTTGATTATTTTATAAAGTAAAAACCCTAATATACCTGTAGGAATAAAGGCCAAAATAATCCTTTTCCAGGTTTCCCAATCTTTTAAAAGTTTTTCGTAATAGAGAAAAAAAACCGCTAAAATAGACCCGAGTTGTATGGAGATTTCAAAAGTCTTGGTAAAGTTAGTGTGAGGAATGTTTAAGATATGAGCAGTCAAAATAAGATGGCCTGTAGAAGAGACAGGCAGAAACTCGGTTAGTCCTTCTACTATGCCTAAGATAGCAGCTTGAATAAGATCCATAAAACCTCCTCCTGCTGTTAGAATCTTTCAAGATAAGAGTTTAATCTTCTATTTTATTTTAAGCAAATTTTGTTAAACTTGTGTAAAGATACCTGATTTCAAAGGTTATTCAACCTAAAAAAGAGGGATTAAGATGGAAAAATATCGTATAGTTTTTTTTGGTAGCCCAGACTTTGCGATACCCCCTATAGAAGGATTGTATGAAAATGAAAACCTTATAGCAGTGGTTACTCAACCAGACAAACCCCAGGGAAGAGGTTTAAAAACCCTACCCTGTGCGGTGAAAAAATGGGCTTTAGAAAAGGGAATTTATGTGTTAGACCCTCAAAAAATAAAAGGAAATGTTGAATTTTTTAAAATTCTAAAGGAACTTGCTCCTGACCTGATCGTGGTTTGTGCCTATGGTAAAATCCTACCTAAGGAAGTTTTAGAAATTCCGAGATTTGGATGCTGGAACATACATGCCTCTTTGCTTCCTAAATACAGAGGTGCCTCTCCTATCAACTGGGCTATCTTACAAGGAGAAAAGGAAACAGGTATAACCATCATGCTTATGGACGAAGGGTTAGATACTGGTCCCATACTTTTGCAAAAAAAGGTCTCAATAGAACCAGAAGACAACGCCTTAACCTTAGCTCAAAAGCTTAGTGACCTTGGTAAAGAGGCTATTTTAGAAGCCATAGAGCTACATAAAAAGGGATTACTCAAGCCTATCCCTCAACCTGAGGAGGGTGCCTCTTATGCACCTTTATTAAAAAAAGAGGATGGATTTTTTACTTTTAAAGAACCTGCTTGGTTTATCGAGAGAAAGGTAAGGGCCTTTGTTCCTTGGCCTACAGCCTATACCTACATTCAAGGAAAAATCCTTAAGGTATATAAGGCTAAAGCCTTAGAATCAGAAAATAATACCCCAGGAGAAATCCTAAGGATAAATCAAGAGGGGATATTGGTAGGCACCTCCCAAGGTGCCCTTCTTTTAATTGAGGTCCAGCCGGAGGGTAAAAAACGAATGTCAGCGTTTGAGTTTGCCTGTGGTAAAAGGTTAAAACCCGGCGACCTCCTTACTTAAACTGGGGAAGTTTACCTTTATGTAAAACCTGTAACAAAGGTGAAGCCAAAAATATAGAACTATAAGTCCCTACTATAAAACCTATCGTTAAAGCTAAGGCAAAGTCTCTTATCACTACTCCTCCAAACAAAAGAAGGCTCAAAGACCCAAAAAGGGTGGTCAAAACGGTGATTATCGTCCGAGAAAAAACGTCATTTATACTTTTGTTGATAAGCTCATCAAAGTTGGCGAAACTATGTTTTTGTAAATTCTCTCTGATACGGTCAAAGATTACCACCGTGTCTGTCAAAGAATAACCTGCTAAGGTAAGAAGAGCTGTGATAAAAAGAAGGTTTATCTCTTTTCCTAAAAGATAAAACAAACCAAAAGTTACTAAAACATCATGAAAGGTCGCCAATCCGGCAGCTATCCCAAAATAAACGTTAAACCTAAAGGCTAAATAGACGATAATTCCTACCAAAGCTCCCAGAATAGCTAAAGTTGCTTTGTTTTGAAGTTCTTGACTAATGGTAGAACCTATTTCCTCTTTAGAAACTACATTAAATTTATGGTCAGGAAGTTTCTGGTTTAAAAGAGAAAGAATATGATTTACCTCTTCTGTAAGACTTTCTTTGCTAAGTTTGACTTTAAGAAGGATCATGTTTTCTTTCTTTATGTCTTGTAACATAAAATCTTTTATTCCGCTTTCTTCTAAGGTTTTTCTAAGGAGGCCTAAGTCAGGGGTTTTTTCACTGCTAAGATAAATAATAGCCCCTCCTGTAAAGTCGATACCTAAGTTGGCTTTACCTAAAAAGGCCTGCAATATTCCAAAACAACCAGTTAAGGAAAGAATTAAAGACAATATGGCACAGATTTTTTTAAACTTCATGAAGTTAAAGTTTGCTTTTTTAATCAATTCAAAAAATTTTATCCTAAAATCGATACCCCTTTCGTACAGATATTCATAAAAGATTTTGGTTGCAAAGATTGCGGTAAAGAGGTTTACTAAGATAGAGATAGATAGGGTTACAGCAAACCCTCTGATAGGACCTGTACCAAAGATGAATAAAATTAAAGAGGTGATAAGAACGGTTACATGGGCGTCAAAGATGGTTATAAAAGTTCTTGAATATCCCTGGAAAATGGCAGAAAAAGTCGTCCTTCCAGCTTTTAACTCTTCTCTTATTCTCTCAAAGATAAGAACGTTAGAATCAACCCCCATTCCTATACTAAGGATAATTCCTGCAATTCCTGGAAGGGTAAGGGTGGCTTGAAAAGCAGAAAGTAAGGCTAAAAGAAAGTAAATATTTAGAACTAAAGCTATTACAGCAACTACACCTGATATTCTGTAATAAAAAATCGTAAAAATTATAACCGCTGCTGCTCCTATGACCCCTGCTATCAATCCTTTTTTGATCGAGTCAGTCCCCAAAGAAGGGCCTATGGTTATGTTTTGCAAGATTTTTACCGGAGCGGGTAAAGCCCCTGCTCTTAGGACCAGTGCCAGGTTAGAAGCTTCTTGCATAGAAAAACCACCTGTAATCTGGGCCTCCCCTCCAGAAATCTTTTCTTTTATCACCGGAGCTGATCTGACTACCTCATCAAGCACGATAGCTAAACGTTTGCCCACGTTTTCTGAGGTGATAAGTTCAAATATCTTGGCTCCTCTTGAGTCAAACTGAAGCCATACATAAGGTTCGTTGGTTTGAGGGTTAATTCTTACCTGTGCTGTTTTTAGATAAGTCCCTGTTAACAAAACCTCTTTTTTTAACACTATCGGTTTTTTGATAACCTTTCCTGTTTCTTTATCTTTCTCAACCATAAAATAAAACTGGGAGTCTTGGGGCAGGTAAGGAGCAAGTAGTTTTCTCCACTCCTCTATCGAAGCATCGAAGGAAATTTTACCGGTTTGTACCAGAGAATTTACTAACTCTGATAGATCAACCCTCTGCATTGTTTCTTCGTCTACCAACCTAAACTCAAGTTGTGCGGTTTGGCCTATGATGTTTATGGCTCTTTCTGGGTCTTTAAGACCAGGTAACTGAACTACTATCTTATCTTTCCCCTGTTTGGTGATAATTGCTTCTGCAACCCCAAACTGGTCTACCCTATTTCTTATTACCTCTAAAACTTGATTTAAAAGGTTTTCTTTTATATAACTGATACGTTCTTCGGATAAAGTTACCTCAATTATAAATAAATTTTCTTGTTGATACTCTTTGGAAATGGCTATCTCTTTTATTCCCTTTAAAACCTCATCTTTAAAAACCTTCGCATCTTTTGGGTCTTGAAATTTAAAAACAGCCTTCAGGTTATCGATCGATACCTCATAAGAAGAGGAAACCAATTTGTTGAGTTGGGCTTTAATGTCTTGAACATAGTTTTCAAACTGGTTTTGCATAGCTTTATCGATGTCTGGTTGTAATACTAAATGAACCCCACCTTTTAAATCAAGCCCAAGCTTAAGCTCGCCTCGATAGACATATTTTTTAAACCAAGGAGGAAGGTTGGGTACAAAGGTAGGTAAAAGCAAAAGAGCCGCAAATCCAATTAAAAAAAGGAGAAAAAAGAGTTTTATTTTAAGTTTAAAAGACAACTTTTACCTCCTGTAAAAGCTATTTTCCACAACTTAAAGCATGCCTTAACCAGCTTAAATTATAATCCAAAAGTTCGGTAAAGCTACCTTGAAATCTGTAAGTTCCTCCAGACCAAAGTGTTACTACTTCTATGCCTTTACTTTTAAATAGAGAAACATAGTTTTCAAACTCTGGGTCAGTGATAAAAACTATCTTAGGACTTCTTTTCTGGATATTTTGAAGTATTTCTGTAAGGATTTTAACACTTGGCTCTCCTTCTTTATGATGACCCTTAATCAACGTTTTCTCTTTTATTCCACAAGGTGTTAACAAATAACTAAACACAGGGTGACCTAATATATATACCTCTTTATACTGACAGTTTTTTAAACCTATGATTTTGGCTTCTAAAAGGTTTACAGTCTTTAGAAATTGTTGCAAACTTTCCCGATAAAAGATCTTATTACCAGGATCCCTTACCTCTAAAAATTGAACCAAATCAGAGGCTAAACTTTTTACCCTATTTAAGTCAAACCACAGATGCGGGTCAGCAAACCTTGTTTGCCCTCTGGCAAGGCTCAGTAAAGGTTTGTTAGCCCTTATCTGGTAAACTTTGGTAGCCCAGTGTTCTGTCCCTACAATCACCACAAGGTCTGCATTTCTAATTAAGTTCCATTGAGAAAAGGTAGGCTCAAAACTGTGAAAATCTTTTTTTTCAGACTGTAGCGTGATAACATGTTGTTTGGTAGAAACTATTTCTTTAACTATTTTTTCTAACGCCGAGTTTGAAACCACGATATTTAAGCCATAGGCTTTTGTAATAAAAAAAATCATAAAAAGACATAAACTCGATAAAATTCTAAAGAACCTCATAAGGGCCTCCAAACGTAAAAAAAGACTTTTTAATTAAAAATTAACAGGTTAGTTTAGTCTGTCAATCACTGAAAAGTTTGAAATAAACTGATTAAAACTCGAAAACCCCCTAACTTGATTAAAAATATATTTGATTAAAAAGTTAGGGAGTTTTTATATTTAGTATCCTGTTTCTTCTCTTATTACCATATAAAATACGCTCCATTGAAGATTTTTTTGATTAACAGGGTCTTTGTAGATGTCTACCCTTCTTATAGACAGATGGTTGTAGTTTTCAGCTGAAGAAAGCAAAGCTCTATCGCGGGTTCCCGTTCCCTGTGGTAATCTGAAGCAGAGATTGATGGTCAAAATAAGAAAGATAGGGAGGATAAAGGTCATCACTTTTAGCAGCTATCTTTTGAAAGATTACGATTGTATCCCAAATATCCCCTACATTTTTGATGGCCTCATCCCATTTTTTATCGTATATGGCTTTAGCTAAAGAAAGAGCTCCTGTGGTGGCGTTAACGATTTCATCCCTGCTGGGAGAGCCTGAATCCTTTTCCAAAACCATATATAGAAAAATAAGTGGCGCGTCTACTTCTATAGCCTCTGTTTTGTTGGATCCACTTCCGTAGACGTTAACATCCTTAGAGAAAAGCCAAGTATCACCTTTCCTCCATCATCTTCTTTGCATTCCATAATCCAAGATACGCTGTTTCCCTTTATCTCCTTTTGCTTATAGGCACAGTTTGGATTGGAACCACCCAGACTTTGTTCTTGTATAGGGATAAAATTTTTTTTAGTAAGGCATTGGGTATAAACCTGCTTAGGCAAGTTTATAGGATAAGAGGAAGATTCCATCTCTATCGATATTTCCCATTTTCCCTCTTTTAAATCAATCCCTGGACTTACCCCTGGCTCTTTTTTACTACAGGCTGTTCCTAAAAGTCCCAAAAAGCACAACATAAAAAGACATAGCTTCTTCATGACATAACCTCGCAAATGAAATCAGTCTATATTTACAGTGTAAATACTTTTTAAAGATAAAGTCAAAACGGATTAAAGCAGATTAGAAAACCTTTTTAAGGTTTTTTCTTTATTTTTAAAATTTTTTTAGAATTTTTTATAGTTTTATAAAATTATAAAAATGCTTTTTTGAAAAAACAAAAGGTTTTAAATATTAAGGATACGATGAGAGTTGTAGAAAAATTTTTTTAGAACGCCCCCAACGGGATTCGAACCCGTGTCTCTGGCGTGAGAGGCCAGTATCCTAGTCCACTAGACGATGGGGGCTTTATGAAGTTTTCGATATTTTAAAAAATATAAACGGTTTCCCTCTTTTGTCAAGTTAAATAAATAAAAAAACCGGTTCAAATAGAATGTCTTTTTGCGTTTAGGCTTATTGACTTTTAAGAATTTTATATTAACTTGCTAAACATAAGGGGGGGTAAAATCTTTTAGAGGGGTGAGTTAGATGACAGTTCTGTTAGAGATAGAAGACCTATGGGTAGAGGTTGAAGGGCGAGAAGTTTTAAAGGGTATATCTCTAAAAATACCTGTAGGAGAAACTCATGTAATATTTGGTAGAAACGGTTCAGGGAAAACTTCGTTGTTGATGACAATTATGGGTTTCCCTACCTATAAGGTAAAACATGGAAAAATCTATTTTAAAGGTGAGGATATAACCGACCTTCCTCCTTATGAAAGAGCTAAAAGAGGTATAGGGATTATGTTTCAAAGACCTCCTACCATAAAAGGGGTCAAACTAAGGGATATTTTAAAACTCTGTGCCAAGGAAAACAACGTTAAGATCGAAGAGCTTGCAAGAAGTTTTAACTTTGAAACTTTCCTTGAAAGAGAGGTAAACAAAGGATTTTCAGGGGGAGAACTTAAAAAAAGCGAGCTTCTCCAGCTTCTTGTTCAAAATCCAGATTTAGTATTACTTGATGAGCCAGAATCTGGGGTTGACGTAGAAAACCTAAACCTTATCGGTCAGATGATAAAAAAACTGTTGCAAAAAGATACTCCTCACAAACCAAGGACAAAAAGTGGTTTGATCATTACCCATACAGGTTTTATTTTACAGCATGTAGCAGCGGACTTAGGATATGTTATCATGGACGGAGAAATCTACTGCACCGGAAATCCTACAGAAATATTTGAGGGTATTCAGAAGTTTGGGTACGAAGGTTGTAAAAACTGTTTAAAAAGACTGGCTTAATAGGAGGAAAAACAAGATGGCTGAAGATAAACTTCTTAAAGAGTTTAAATCTGCAAAAGAAGGTAACATACCTAAGGACCTTTCAGAACTTTCTGAAGAAGAAAAGGAAAGGTTAAGGTTTTTAGGGCTTGATTCTTCTTTAAAAAGAGAGGGAGAATACGTTCAGATAGACGCTAAACCTGTGGTTTGTAGAAAACAGGTTGAAGGACTGGAGATACTTCCCATAACAGAGGCGCTTAAAAAATATGATTGGTTATCAGACTATTACTGGAAGCTTTTATCTCCGGAAAAAGATGAATTTACCAAAGCTACAGCCGAAGACCTTGATGATGGTTATTTTATCAGGGCTCTTCCAGGTTATAAGATAGTCTATCCTGTGCAAACCTGTCTTTACATAAGAACTGAAAAGGTAGCTCAAAAGGTACACAACATCGTGATAGTAGAAGAAGGGGCAGAGTTAAACTTGATAACCTCTTGTTCGGTTCACCCTCATGTAGAATCTGCTTTTCATATAGGGGTTTCAGAGTTTTTTGTAAAAAAAAGAGCCAAACTTACCTTTAGCATGCTTCACGTCTGGGGAGAGCAAACTATCGTTAGGCCAAGAACAGGGGTTTTGGTAGAAGAAGAAGGATCCTATATTTCTACCTATGTAAGTCTTTATCCTGTAAAAGACATACAAACCTCTCCGGTTTGCAGGTTGGTTGGAGAAGGGGCTAAAGCCTCTTTCGCAAGTATCATCGCCAACCAGCCAGGTTCAAAAATAGACATAGGAGGAGAGGTCTGGTTGGAAGCACCTAACACCAGGACTGAAATCATCTCAAGAACTGTGGTTTATGGCGGAGAAAACATCGCAAGAGGTAAAATCGTAGCCAAAGCTCCAAAAGTCAAAGGACATTTAGAATGTCAAGGACTTATGCTATCAGACGAAGGCATCATGAGGGCTATTCCTCAGCTTGACAGTTATTTTTACGACGTAGAATTAACCCACGAAGCCGCGGTAGGTAAGATAGCTAAAGAAGAGGTAGAATATCTTATGGCAAGAGGATTAAGTGAAGATGAAGCCACTTCTCTTATAGTAAAAGGATTCTTAACCGTTAAGATTGAAGGTATACCTCCTGCTTTACAGAAACAAATCGATAAAGTTCTTGAGACTGCCAAATTGGGGTTTTAACGATGAATTTTAAGCCTTATTTAAAGAAGTTAACTCCCTACCCTCCTGGGAAGACGATAGATGAAATCAGAAGAGAGTTTGGGATAGAAGGTCCAGTTTATAAATTTAACTCCAACGAAAATCCTCTTGGACCTTCTCGCAAGGTGGTAAAAGTCATAAAAGAACTGGCTAAAACTGTTAATCTATATCCAGAGGCAAGTTATATAGAACTAAAAAGAGCCCTTGCTAAAAAATGGGGGCTCTCACCAGAAAACTTTATACTTGGAAATGGTTCTAATGAGGTGATCGAACTTGTTTTTAAGGCGTTAATAAATCCAGGTGATGAAGTTTTGGTAAGTAAACCCAGTTTTTTGATGTATGAAAAGTTTGCTCAAATCTATGGGGCTAAGGTCAAGGTTGTCCCTCTTGATAACAAACTTAAGCACGATATACCAGGTTTGTTAAGAAATTTGTCTAACAAAACCAAAGTGGTGTTTTTAGACCACCCAAACAACCCCACAGGTAGTGTCTTAGACAGAAAAGATTGGGGCATTTTTTTTAAAAACCTTCCTGAGAATATCCTGGTGGTAATAGATGAAGCCTACGGAGAGTTTATAGAAGACCCTGAAATTCCCTTAGGTATAGAGTTTTTGAAAAATGGTTTTAACGTTTTAGTGTTGAGAACCTTTTCTAAGGCTTACGGTCTTGCAGGATTAAGGTTAGGATATGGTATGGCTGAAAAAAGTTTAGCTCAGCTTTTAGACAGTTTGAGACAACCTTTTAACCTTAATCTTTTTGCCTATAAAGCTGGGCTGATTGCCTTAGAAGATCAGGCTTACCTCAAAAAAAGCCTAAAAATCGTAAAAGAAGGTAGAAGATATCTAACCCAGGAACTTTCTTCTCTTGGTTTTAAAGTATATCCTTCCCAAGCCAATTTTATCATGGTTGATTTTGGTAGTGTTTGTGAACACTTATATCAAGGGCTGTTAAGAAGAGGGCTTCTTTTAAGACCTCTTAAACCTTATGGGTTTCCAAACTCATTAAGGATTACCATAGGACTTCCTGAACAAAATCAGCTTTTGGTTAAAAACATAAAAGAGCTACTTGGTTAAATAACTCTTTACAAAATCTTCTATGCTCATCGGTTTAGCCAGATAATATCCTTGTAAATAGTCTACCTTAGCTCTTACCAGCATGTCCATTATCTCTTTATTTTCTACAAATTCTGCTATCGTTTTAATCTTTAAATCCCGTGCCAGTCTTATTATACCTTTTAACACCTTTAAGTTATCTTCAGAATGAAAGGAGGCTTTAACAAAATCTCCGTCGATTTTTATAAAATCAGGCTTAAACTTTAAAAGATATCCAAAAGAGGCATGTCCAGCTCCAAAGTCATCTATGGCTAAAAGAATGTTGTTTTGTTTGGCCTTTTCTTTTATAAAAAACACAAGGTCTATGAAATCTATAAGAGAGGCTTCGGTCACCTCTAAAACCAGTTTAACCTTAAATTTTTGAACAAGATCTATCCATTGTTCCATTTCATAGATTAATCTTTCAAACTTTTCAAAAGAGGTGATAGAACGATTGATAAAAATCATATAGTTTTTAAATTTATAAAATTTTAGATAGTCTTTAAACTTTTTAAACATAACCTCTTCTAACCTGTCTAAGTAGTTTGATTTTAAGGCAAACTTAATAAATTCTCCTGCAGAAATGAACCTTTTTTCTTCCTCACAGAAAACCCTAAGGAGGACTTCTCCTCCTATAACCTTTTGAGTTTTAGCGGAAAATATAGGCTGAACAAAGGGAAAAACAAGTTCTTTTTCTAAGGCTTCATCTAAAAGATTTTTGATCCTGTCAAGCTTTTTTATTTCCACGTAGTCTTCCTCAGAAAACATAACCCATCGATTTTTCCCCTCTTCTTTAGCTTTTTTAACAGCAATTTCTGCTTTGATTAAAAGATCTTTGGGATCATTACCATGTTTAGGATAAACGACCAGTCCTAAAGAGATGTTAAACCTTATTATCTCAACCTTTTGATTTTTTATAAGGGTAAACTGATAGTTTTCTGTGACTTGAAACACCTTTTTAATGGTGGAAAAAGTCTTTAAAAAATTTTGCTCGTCTGTCAAGAGAATCCCAAACCTATCTCCCTCAAACTTAGCCAGCCAAAGCTGATCTTCTTTTAAGTTTTTATAAAGGTGCTTAGCAAAATCTTCTAAAACTAAATCTCCCACATCAAAACCATATCTAAGATTTATTAAATAAAAATCATCTATGTCAAAAAGGATAAAAGAAATAGTCTTTGCTTCTCCTCGTTTTATAAGCTGGTCCAATTTTTCTAAAGATTCATTTTTAGATAAAAATCCATATAGCTTGTAAAGATTAACCTCTACCGGAGTTTCAGTAGAGACCTCCTTTAAATAAACTTCTATCTCTTTATCTAAGGTTATGATATGAGAAAAAAGCCAATTTTTTAGAAAATTAAATATAGATAAAACTAACTCTTTTAGATTCTCTTGGTTTTCTCCTTCAAATTTCTGATAAAGTTCATCAAGTTTTTTTACAAAGGTTTGATGTGATTTTTTATGTAGTTCAAGTTTAGGGTAAGCATGAGCCTTAATAAAAGCTTCTTCTGTTTCAAAATGATATCGAGCATAATCGTATAATTCTTGAAAAGTGTATAAAAGCTCATCTTTAGAAATTTCTGGTTTAAAAACTATGTTTTCGTACAATTTGTTTATGAGATTGACAAGCATCTTGTGTTGATTATCGATGCTTTCTATCCCTATCTCCCAGGTGTGATCCCAATCTATGTATAGCCGCCCACGCGCATCTTTACACGAGAAATCAATAAGCAACAGATGAAAACTTGAAAAGGGTATGCATGCTCAAAGGATGCACACCCTTCTTTTT